>CAZTEA010000219.1:0-2404 GCA_964612315.1 uncultured Oscillospiraceae bacterium
GCTGCTCTACCAACTGAGCTATACCCCTGTATATCAGACTTATATATTATATCAGAAAAAAATGTGATTGTCAATATTTATTTCAAATATTTTACGGCTTTATGAAATTTGTGTGTATTTTACAAAATTCTATTGCATATCCCTTTAAAATAGTGTAAAATTAAGGTAACAATGAATATTCAGAGGAAAATGTGATGAGAAAATTTAACAAGAAAACAGTAATAATTATCAGTTTGGCCTTGGCGATTTTGATTGCCGTTGCGGTTTTTGTATGTTGTTATATCAAAAAGGATAAGAAAGGCGGAAAAGATTTCCCGGAAACGAAAAAGGAAGGCGTTATTGCAGAGATTAACAGCGATGATATCAGCGATACGGAATGGGACTATTATTTTGCTGTTGTTATGAAAAATTACGCAAATTCATACGGAAAATATATTGATGAAATCGATTGGAACGAAAAGGATTCGGACGGAGTGACTTTGCTGGAAAAGGCAAAGCAAACCGTGCTGGACGAAATCGTGCGCTCCAATGTGGTTGCGGAGAAGGCGAAAGAAATGGGTATCACTTTAAGCGATGAAGACAAGAATACAATTGAAGTGGATTGGGATTATTGGCTCCAGGTTTACGGTGATGATATTTATAAGGAACTGGGGATAAAAGACAAGTCGGACTTTGTGAAGTTACAGGAAAAACAGCTTTTGCAAAACAAATTTTTCAATATAGTCAGCGAGGACATTCAAAAGTATTCCGACGGAGCGGATTTGACCAAATACGCCACAAATGAAAGTGCAACCTACAAAAGTATCGAAATTCCCAAAGAAGCAATGGGTAGCTCGGGCGGAGAGAATGGAAAAACGCAGATAGAAAGTGTTAAATCCAGACTTGACGGCGGTGAAGAGTTTGATGCATTGTGGTTGGAGGTTATGGGCGAAATGTATTCGCAAATTTACGGCGTTGAAAAAACCAAGGCGGATACATATACAATCGGCAAGGGGTCTATGGGAAGCTCTCTTGAGAGTATGGAACGGAAAATATTGGGTCTTAACATCGGTGAGACGAGCAATATTATTGAAACCGATAATTTTTATGCCATTGTTAAAAGAGTTGCCGGATATTCGGAGCTTGTTAATATGTGGATTGAAGAAAGCGAAATAAAAGTAAATTACGATATTATGAATGCGTCAAGCCCGAGTGAGGCGTCAAAATAAGCGGATAATACCGCAAAATACAAAAATTGGAGGAAATACGGATGTGGAAATGTAAAGAGTGTAAAGGCAAAAATGACAACAAGGATAAGCATTGCGTAAATTGCGGAGGGGAAAAAACGCAGGTAAAATCCAACAAACGGCGGAATTTGATTGTCGGAGCAATTCTTGCGGCTGTCATTGTTGTGTTTGTATTGTGGCTTATATTCGGATTTTTGCAGCAGCCGGATTCGACGGGAACAGCTGTAATCGGAGCAGATACATACAGCGAGCTTACAGGTGCTTTGCCAGATATGATGACGGACGGAATTGCGGCTGAGATCAATGGGGTTCAGGTTAGCAAAAGCGACTGGGAGCATTACTTGCGGAAAGAAGCCGAGAAGTATGCGTCAAACCAAAATACGACAATAGATAAAGTGGATTGGAGTAAAAAAGATAAAAACGGTCAAACTGCATTGGAAGAGGTTAAGTTTTACGCTTTGAGGGCAATGATACAAGATGTGGTTCTTGATCAAAAAATTGATGCGTGGGGTATTGCTTTAACCGAGGAGGAAAAAGCGCAAGCCGCCGAAGTTTCGGAAAGAATGGGAGTTACCGACGGGGCTGAATATGAAAAATTATGCCTGCGTAAAAAGGTTTTCAACACGGTGAACAAGGAGCTTGAAAAGTATTCCAAGGGGGCGGATTTAAGCCTGTTTGCAACGGATAAAAACGCTACCGTGAAATTTATTGAAATTTCCAAGATGGTGGATAATGACCAAATTGATTATAAGGACGCCGAAAAACAAATCACCAAAATCAAGGAGCGTTTGGACGGCGGAGAGAGATTTGATGATTTGTGGTACGAATTTATGGACAAAGAACGTTCAAGCAAAATGGGCGACAAAATTGAGGCGGTTCCACTTTACGAGGTTATTGAAAATGAATGGCTTCCCGAGCAAAAAAATGTGGAAACTGCCGAACTTAGCCTGAAACCCGGCGAAATAAGCGGTATTATCGAAACAAAAACTTCGTATATGATTATTGCGAGAGTGGAAGGCTACGCCGAGGTTTTGAATATGGAAATTGCGGAAAGCGAAATCGGAATCAACAAGACTTTGTTGGCGAAAAGCAAAATCATCCAAGTTTAAGCAAAATGAATTGGGTAATATGCATAAAACTATTGCAAAAAAATAAAAAATATTGTATAATATACATAG
>CAZTEA010000220.1:0-2399 GCA_964612315.1 uncultured Oscillospiraceae bacterium
AATTTCCGAAATTATTAAAGGTCTTGATTGGCTGAAAAATTTTGGCAAAGCTCCGATTGTGGGAATCGGAGGTTCAAACCGAACGGTGGCGAAAATTTGCGCCGAAGAGACCGAGGATAAAGTAATCGATTGCTTTACGGTAAAGAGAGCAAAAGTGCTTGAAATTTTTAGTAAAATCGAGAATGCAAATCTTAATGAACGCAGAGCAATAAAGGGAATAACCGAGGACAGAGCGGACATAATTTACGGGGGGCTTATGCCGCTTACCGCTCTTATGGAAGAGATTGAAAGCGAAGAGTTGATAATAACGGATGCGGGGCTTCAAGACGGAATTGCAGTGCAAATTATGAAAAACGGAAAAAGTTTCTAAAAAGTTGCAACCTTTTTAAAATTTGGAAAGTATTCCATATGAAAGGAAAATACCAAAGGGGGCAAAAAGATGAAAAGGTTTATAAGCTTGGTTGTGGTGATGGCGTTGTTTTTTACCGGATTTACGGTGGTTTTTGCCGATGATAAGGCAGAAGTGCTGGCTTTGAGCGTAAAGCAAAAATTGCAAATTCCCGATGAATACACAAATCTTGTTACATCAAAAACGCAGACGAAAAATACAGAGACGCTAACATTTAGGTGGGAAAGAGAAGACGGAGAATATATCCGTGCGGTTTCTACCTACGACGGAATAATAACCGCATATACAAATTCAAAAGTTAAAAATCGCCTCGGAATAAGCAAGTATTCTTCAAAAGAGGCGGCGGATATTGCCAACGAATGGATGAAAACGGTGAATTCTGTCATTGCATCCGAATATATTTTTGAGGCAGAAGGGGCACAAATGCAGTACGGAATAACCTTGTCGACAGATAGGAAAGTCGGCGAAGTGCCTGTGGAAGATAATTCAGCATATATTGAAATGTCGGGTCAAACAGGAGAAATTGCATATTTTTATTTAAACTACACGCCGTACGAATTTGAAAATTATGACGATATTTTAACAAAAGAGAGCGCGCAAGAAATTTTTGGAGAAGATACGCACCTTATGCTTGTATACATAAAGACGGCGGATAATTCCTTATTGCCGATTTGGACAGATGTTAAAGGTTTATATGAAGATGATTACGGGATTGACGCAATTTCGGGAGAAATAGTGGATTACACAAAGAAGCTTTATAACAATGACATGGCGGCGGGAAGCTCGAAAAATGACAGTTTGGTAAAAGATGAGGCGGCTGATGAATATCGCCTTACGGAGGCGGAAATTTCGGAGCTTTCCAAATACGATAAATGTATTACAAAAGAAGATGCTGTTAAAATTATTGAAAACATCGAAGAACTGGGTGTAAAAAATTATGAAATTGTAAGCGTAAGTTATGCGGAGAGATGCAAGGGGAAAATCGGCGAAAGTACGAAAACCGAAATAATTCTCAATATGTCGATGAAAAAGGGTGAAAGTCGTGTTTCGTTATTGTTAAACGGCAAAACGGGTGAGTTTTTAAGCTTTTATTCTTATGAAAAATCGGAAAGTGAAACCGAAAAAAATAAAGAAAATTCGGAAGCCGTTGCGGAGTCCTTTATGGAAAAAGCCGCTAAAAACAGAAAATACACAAAAGTTGCGGCGACAGATAATTTGTTTGTGTATTATGAAGAAGTAAACGGCATTCCCTTTAAAAACAGCGAAGCAAGGGTAACTGTAAATAAGGAAAGCGGGTTTATTGAAAGCTTTTATGCGGAATGGGAAAACGGTGAAGAATACACTTTTAAAGAAGCCGAAATCGAAGAAGCGGAAGCTGGTGAAATTTACACGCAGAAAAGCGAGTGCTATTTGATTTATACGGATATCAGCGGTTCTTTGACAATGCCGGTGCAAAAAAATGCGCAAATTGACGATAGCGCTCCGTTTTATAAGCTTCTTTACAGGAGAGCACACAATGTTGAAGCTGTTAACGCCGTGAACGGCAAGGTTTGCGATTTGAACGGAGAAGAGTATAAAGAACAATACAGGGGATTTTCCGATTTGGACGGTCATTGGGCAAAAGATGCAGTTTGTTTGCTTGTTGAAAACGGATTTATTAAAGCTGATGAGGAAAAGTTTCGTCCGGAGGATAATATAACGGAGGAAGAAGCCGTAAAAATGATGAGAGGCGCTTTCTTATATGCAAATTATGGGCAGAAAGAATCTAAAGAAAGCATAACCCGGGAAGAATGCGCAAAAATGATTGTTTGCGGCGCAGGCTGTGAAAAGGCGGGCAGACTTTCGGATATATATCGCCCGGTGTTTAATGATTGGGAAAATGTCGGGGATGAGTTTTCGGGTTATGTTGCGCTGGCAAAGGGCTTGGGATTTGTAAACGGTGATTTAAACGGCAATTTCAACCCGAAAAGCTATGTAACAAGAGGTGCCT
>CAZTEA010000221.1:0-2392 GCA_964612315.1 uncultured Oscillospiraceae bacterium
GATGCTTGCTGAAAAATTCGGTATGGAATATGTTGATAAAGATGGAAGTAAGAAAAATCCGTATATTATCCACAGAACATCAATCGGCTGCTACGAAAGAACGCTTGCATTGCTTATCGAAAAATATGCAGGTGCATTCCCAACATGGCTTGCACCCGTTCAGGTTAAAATTCTTCCGATTTCCGACCACTATGCTCAGTATGCACAGTCAGTAAAAGACGAGCTTGACAAGTACGGAATAAGATGCGAAATCGACAAGAGAGCCGAAAAAATTGGGTACAAAATAAGAGAAGCTCAGATGGAAAAAGTTCCGTATATGCTTATTGTGGGAGAAAAGGAAATGGCTGATAATGCCGTTTCGGTTCGTTCGAGAAAAGACGGTGATAAGGGTAGCGTTAAAATCGATGAATTTATTGCTTCAATCACAAAGGAAATTGCAGATAAAGTAAGATATGCATAAGAAACTATACAAAATTGATGAGATGAATATAAAAAGTTTTGAATAATGAGGATAAAATATTTTAAATAAGGAGATTTAATTTATGAAATGGTTGAATAATGCAGTATTTTATCAAATATACCCGCAAAGTTTTAAGGATTCTAACAGCGATGGAATCGGAGATATTAACGGGATTATATCAAAACTTGATTATATTAAGGAAACTGGGTTTGATGCGATTTGGATAAACCCTTGCTTTGATTCACCTTTTTTTGATGCCGGCTATGATGTGTCTGACTTTTATAAAGTTGCTCCGAGATACGGCACAAATGAAGATATGAGAAATCTTTTTGAGGAAGCTCACAAACGAAATATTCATGTTCTTTTGGATTTGGTTGCAGGGCATACATCACACCTGCACCCGTGGTTCAAGCAATCAATGTCACAATTCAGAAATGAATATACCGATAGATACATATGGACAGATTGGTCGGGAAGAAATGTCGATGATGTTACGGGGGTATATGGTTGGCTGAAGTCGATTTGCGACAGAGAAGGTGCGTGTGCCTATAATTATAAATCGTGTCAGCCTGCATTGAATTTCGGATTTGCAAAGATTACGGATGCAGAACATGGGTGGCAGTTAAAAACGACTGATAAGGGACCTCGGAAAAATGTTGAGGAACTCAAGAACATTATGAGTTTTTGGCTTGATATGGGATGTGATGGATTCCGTGTTGATATGGCGGGTTCATTGGTTAAGAACGATGATGATCAGAAAGAAACCATTAAGATTTGGAAAGAAATCAATGGATATATTCACCAAAAGTATCCTCAGGCGGCAATTGTCTCCGAATGGGGCGAACCTACAAGAGCGCTTCAAGGTGACTTTGATATGGATTTCCTTTTGTCGTTTGGACCTTCGCATTATATGGATTTGTTCAGAAATGAATATCAGCTTGATTTTGAAAGCAAAACACACTATTTTTCGAAGCTCGGAAGAGGCGATATTAGTGAATTTAAAAAAGCGTATAATTTGTTTTACGAACAGACTAAAAAGGGGGGAATGGTTGCTCTTCCCACAGGCAATCACGATATAACAAGAATTGCCCCCCAAATGGATACCGACGAAATAAAGCTGGCGTTTCTTTTTGTGTTGACAATGCCGGGAGTTCCTTTTGTTTATTATGGTGATGAAATCGGAATGAGATATATTATAGGTATGCCGTCAAAAGAAGGCGGATATCACAGAACGGGAGCGAGAACACCAATGCAATGGGATAAAAGTTTAAATGCCGGTTTTTCCTCTGCAATAAAAGATGAATTATATCTTCCGATTGATCCGGATGAAAATCGTCCTTGTGTAAGCGAACAAGAGGCGGATCCCGATTCTCTTTATAATACGGTTAAACAACTTATTAAATTGAGAAAAGAACACATGGGTCTTTCAAATACAGCAAGCTTTGAGTTTGTGGAAGTAAGTGACGAAAGCTACCCCTTGGCATATAAGAGGGGAACGGGCGATGAGAGTTATTTGGTTGTTATAAACCCTAAAGATAGTGAAGCAATATGTAAAAGTATGCTTTTGGGGGACATTATCTATTCGTTTGGAGATAGTGTTAGATGTGATGGAAAATCGATGATTGTTGCACCGTGTTCGGGTTTTGTTGCGAGACTTGATTCATAATTAAATATATAATTGTATAAATAATGCCTCACGGGGTGTTTTTGAAGAAAAGTGATTTGAACGCCGCAACACATACTTACATCGACCTAAAATGTCGATATAGCTTGACAAATTATAATATAAGGAGTAAAATATAAAAAGATGTTTACTTGGGAGGTAAAAAAATATGAAAAAAATAATTGCATTACTTTCAGCAGTTGTTATGATTGCCGCAGTATTTGTATCTTGCGGTAAAGACGATGTTAAACTTACAATCCTTGATACGG
>CAZTEA010000222.1:0-2385 GCA_964612315.1 uncultured Oscillospiraceae bacterium
CTTAAATATCTTGCCGATAATGATTTTGCAGAACTTAAAGGCGAGGAATTAAAGCAAGCCATTGAAACGGCAATACGCCAAAAAGACGGCGATTTGGTTGGAAATATGGCATCTCAGGGAACAACTCCGAGACGTCTTACAGACCTTATTGGTTCGCTTTGTGATTTAACCAGCGGAAGCGGCGACAAGGGAACACCGGTAATTTTAATTCAGGGTTACTTTGATAATTTAACAGACTAATACATAAAAAAGGAGCAGCGCTTGCTGCTCCTTTTTTATATATCAACTTATCTTAATGTTTTTTCTGCCGCAGTCACGGTGTTTTGCATAAGCATTGAAATAGTCATAGGGCCGACACCGCCGGGTACGGGCGTTATTGCGCTTGCAATCGGAAATACCGAATCGTAGTCCACATCGCCGCAGAGAGTGCCGTCTTCAAGACGGTTCATTCCTACATCGATAACAACTGCGCCTTCTTTAACCATATCGGCTGTAACGAAACGGGCACGACCGACCGCCGCAACCAAAATGTCTGCTTCTTTGGTAATTTCTTTAAGATTTTTGGTTCGTGAGTGACAAATTGTAACTGTTCCGTTTTTGTGTAGTAAAAGCATAGACATAGGCTTGCCCACGATATTGCTTCTTCCGATAACAACGCAATGTTTTCCTTCGATTTCGCAGCCGCTTTCCTTAATCATTTCCATAATTCCGGCGGGAGTACAGGGCACAAAATCGTAGTCTCCTATCATAATTTTTCCCACATTTACAGGATGAAAAGCATCTACATCCTTTTCGGGATTTATAGTGTTTATCACGGCTTTTTCGTCAAGACCGTCGGGAAGAGGAAGCTGAACCAAAATTCCGTGAATTTTCTCATCACGGTTAAGCTTTTCGATAAGCGAAATCAGTTCTTCTTGAGTGGTATCGGCGGGATATGCGTATTTTTCCGAGTGCATACCAAGCTCCTTGCACATGGCTTCTTTTCTGCCGACATAAACCTTTGAAGCCGGGTCATCACCCACGATTACGACCGCCAGACCGGGAAGAACCCCTTTTTCCTTCAATGCGTTTATCCGCTGAGTGAGTTTTGTTTTTACTTTGGCGGAAATTTCTTTTCCGCTGAGAATTGTTGTCATTTTTATTATCTCCTTTCGGCTTTATAAGACATTTTGGTGTATTTCCTATAAGGTCGGCTCGTCCCGCTTTTATAAGAGCCTTCCGTACAAGTTCGTAATTTTTGGGATTTTTGTATTGCAGGAGCGCACGCTGCATTTGTTTTTCCTCAAAAGTTTTGGGGACATAAACTTTTTCGTTTGTATAAGGGTTGATACCTGTGTAATACATACAAGTAGATATGCTGCCCGGTGTAGGATAAAAGTCCTGAACCTGTTCCGGCTGTATGTTTTTGTCCCTTAAAAATTCCGCAAGAGCAACTGCATCTTTTAAAGTGCTTCCCGGGTGGGAGGACATAAGATAGGGCACTTCGTATTGATTCAGTCCGATTTCTTGATTGATTTGTTTGAATTTTTCGGTAAATTTATCATAAACCTTTCTTGAGGGCTTGCCCATATGCTTCAAAACATTATCCGAAATATGCTCGGGGGCAACTCGGAGTTGACCGCTTATGTGGTATTTGCAAAGCTCATAGAAAAATTCGTCGTTTTTATCTGCCAAAAGATAGTCGTATCGTATGCCCGAACGGATAAAAACCTTTTTTACCTTTGGGATTTTTCTAAGTTTTTTCAACAGGGTCAGATAGTCCTCATGAGAAATATCAAGATTCTTGCAAGGAGTCGGAAAAAGGCATTGCCTGTCTGCGCAAGTGCCGTATTTAAGCTGCTTCTTGCAGGAGGGGTGGCGAAAGTTTGCGGTGGGGCCGCCCACATCGTGAATATACCCTTTAAAGTCGGGAAGAGTGGTAAGGCGAGTTGCTTCTCTGATAAGGGAAGCATGACTTCTTGCGGTTATTGTTCTGCCCTGATGAAAGTTGAGTGCGCAAAAATTACAGCTTCCGAAACAACCTCGGCATGAGGTGAGACTGAATTTGATTTCGGATATCGCCGGAACACCGCCGAGTTTTTCATACATGGGATGATAGGTGTTCTCGTAGGGAAGTTCGTAGACCGCATCAAGCTCCTCGGTTGTAAGCGGAGGGGAGGGGGGATTTTGGACAATAAACTTCTTACTGTCTTTTTGAACCAAAATTTTTCCACGGACAAAATCTTGCTCTTTTTGCATTTTTGCCGTTGCTTCGGCATATTTTTCCTTGCTTGAGGAAACTTCGTCAAACGAGGGTAAAATAACGCAATCGTTCGGAAGATTATCCTCGGAATCCTCGTATACCGTGCCGGAAATGTGCTTTATATCCCGAATACTTGCTCCGCA
>CAZTEA010000223.1:0-2383 GCA_964612315.1 uncultured Oscillospiraceae bacterium
CCCCTAAAGCACCGAGAAGTTTTTTGCTCTCCTCTTATCGAACCTATAACATTGGGAAAATATCTTGATACGGGACTCATTAAGTGCGTTAATGTGGGCGGCGAAATGGCACCGAAATCCGAGGTTCGCCCGATAAAATACGAATGGGTTAAGGCGCTTTGTAACGAAGCCAAAGAAAGAAATATCGAATTTTATTTTCATCAATGCGGCTCAATGTTTTTAAAAAACGGGGAAAATATCGGCAAATGGAACTTAAACGACCAAATCAAGCGTGCGGAGGAAATCCAACACGAGCTTGAAGAAGCTTTCAATTACGAAAATCCAATGTAAGTAATATAAAAAAACGGTGGCTTTTAAAAGTCACCGTTTTTTATCGCGAAAGGCAGTAGAGCCGACAAGCCTTTGTGACGAACTGGAGAACGGAGCATGCCTTTTTTGCGAAAAAATAGAAACAGCGAAGTATGTGACTGATTTTTCTTAAAAAAGAAAAATCGGAACAAGCAAAGCTCATTCCGACATGGTCGAGGTTACAGGATTTGAACCTGTGGCCCCCTGGTCCCAAACCAGGTGCGCTACCAAACTGCGCTAAACCTCGATACCAACTTGTATATTATACACTCTTCCCCCTTTTTTGTCAACCCCTAATTTTTTTATTTTTCAGAAAATGTAAATCCGCAAACGGCGCATTTGATTTTTTATAAAACCTATTGACTTTTTCACAGATTTATGTTACTGTATTGGTATAAATACCAAGGAAATTCAGGAGGCACATCGTGACAGAAAAAAAGCAAAAATTATCATTACAAGAAAGCAAAAAACTTACAACGCAAAAAATACTCAGCACAAGTGTAAAAATGTTTTTGGAACAGGGCTTTAACAACACAAAGGTTACTTCAATTATAAAAGAATCGGGTTGCAGCGTATCCTCATTCCAAAATATTTTCGGAACAAAAGACGGGCTGTTACTTTCCCTTACGGAAATTATGTTTTCAGATCAATTTGATGCGGCAAAAGGACTCGGCGACAAAAATATAAGTCCCGTTTTTGTCTATGCGGCGGAAACCTCCATACAGCTTACGCTGACCGAGCTTAACGAAAACTTGCGTGAGGCATATGTTGCGGCATATTCAAACGAAAATGCGGCAGAATATATTTACCGAAAGACCGCCACGGAGCTTAAAGCAATCTTTTCTCCATACAATCCCGATTGCGGCGGAAGCGATTTTTACGAGCTTGAAATAGGCTCTGCCGGAATTATGCGAGGCTTTATGTCAAGAAAATGCGACCATTACTTTACTTTGGAAAATAAAATTAAAAAATTTCTTACCATGACTCTCAGGGCATATAATGTACCGAAAGAGGAAATTGACGGAGCTATTAAATTTGTACTTTCGCTCGATATACAGGAAATATCGAAAACAATTTTGCACAATCTCTTTGAAAAGCTGGCAATGCAGTTTGATTTTGAACTTGCCGAAATCGAGAATAACTGAATTTTTAAGGGGATATCCCATCATCGGTATTTCCACACATACCGATAAGCAAATCTGTTGAACAAAATCCACAAATTTATTGCGGAAGAAAGTGAGGGAAAATGAAACCAAAAAAATTATTATCATTCATTTTGGCAACGGCAATGACACTATCCCTCTTGCCGACCTTTACGCTGACTGCTTCGGCGGACGAAACGCCAACGACAACACCTGAGAAAAACATCACACTCGGCACATCTGCACTTTCGGGATATGACAGCCCAAATAATAAATATAAATATGTGTATTATGGCACATATGAAAGCAACCCTATCAAATGGCGTATTCTCTCAATGAACGGAAATGAGGGAACATACAAAGATAACAAGAACGAAACCGTAGATTCCGCAAATGCAATGTTTCTGTTATCGGAATATGGCTTGGAACAAATGGCATACGAAAGTGCGTGGAACAGCGATGACTACGACGGACAAACAAATCCGAGCGATTGGCAGTGCAGCGACGCTTGGTTTTGGTGCAATGATACAAGTGAAAATACATCATTCATAAGTTCTTCGTTTACCGATTCGGAAAAAGCATATTTTTTGAAAACAAGCAAAGCTAACAGCTATACAGAAAATTATACAGACGAATTGGAAGATGATACATTCTTTTTCCTTTCAAGAAACGAAGCTGACAGCGATTATATAAAGAATAATAGAGTTGCCAAAATGTCGGATGAAGACGACAACGCCGTTTGGTGGTGGCTTCGTTCTCCCCGCGACGATAGCGACGTACTTTGCGTGAGCGGTAACGGCAATATCTTCAGCGACCTTGTCTCTCACGGCGACGCCGCGGCTCGGCCCGCTTTTAACTTAAATCTGTCATCTGTCCTCTTTACATCTGCCAAA
>CAZTEA010000224.1:0-2380 GCA_964612315.1 uncultured Oscillospiraceae bacterium
GATTCTTACGGAGATACGGTTAAAATTATCGCAAAAGAAGCTAAAGTTTCGCAAAGGTTGGATGAGTATATTAAAAACAACCATCTTTTAACTTGTGTTTATGATGATTTCGGCGTGAAAGAATATGTTAAATTCGGAATAAACAAAGGGACGGCTTTGGAAAAAGTTTTAAAGCTTTTAAATATCAAAAAAAGTGAAACTGTGGTGTTTGGCGATAATTACAACGATAAAGAGATGCTGAAAATGATTCCTTGCAGCTATGCAATGGAACTTGGAAAAAACGAAATAAAAAGAATTTGCAGACACATAACCGACGATGTGTGTAAGACAGTTATGAAGCTTGCGGAAAGCGGAGGGGATAAAGATGAAATATAAAATCTATGATTGTCAAAAAACCGAGCGTATAACGAAATTGGTTGATGCTTTGTTTGAAAAAATGCCTGAGATTGAGTCTGACCGTGCGGTGCTCTTGACGGAATCATACAAGGAGACGGAATCTGAACCAATAATCACGAGAAGAGCCAAGGCTTTTGCTCATATTATGGAAAATATTCCGATTACAATCAGAGATAACGAGCTTATTGTCGGAAGTGCGACAAAGTCTCCGAGAGGTTGTCAAACTTTCCCCGAATATTCTTTTGATTGGCTGGAAAAAGAGTTTGAAACTTTGCCCACCAGAAACGCCGATCCGTTTTATATTTCCGATAAAACAAAGAAAGAGCTTTCGGAGGTTTATAAATATTGGAAAGGAAAAACCACCAGCGAGCTTGCAACGGCTTATATGTCCAATGAAGCATTACTGGCGATAGAGCACAATATTTTTACACCCGGAAATTATTTTTATAACGGCGTGGGTCATATTTGCGTTAAATATGATGAAGTCCTTGCCATAGGATATGAGGGGATTATTGAAAAAGCCGAAAATGAACTGAATATGTGCAAGGTTTCCGACGGTAATTATGTTGAAAAATCCGCATTTTTAAACGCTGTGATATTAAGCTGTAAAGCGGCAATAACTTATGCAAAGCGTTATGCAAATCTTGCGGCGACAATGGCTGGGGAAGAAAAAGATGCCGTTCGAAAAAGAGAGCTTGAAATCATTGCCGAAAATTGTTTGCGTGTTCCGGCAAAAGGTGCAAGAACCTTTTACGAGGCTTGCCAGTCTTTTTGGTTTGTTCAGATGCTTTTGCAGACGGAGGGAAGCGGTCATTCGATTTCTCCGGGAAGATTTGACCAGTATATGTATCCTTATTATAAGGGGGATTTGGAAAGCGGAAGAATTACTCCCGATTTTGCCCAAGAGCTTATGGATTGTATTTGGGTTAAGCTCAACGATTTAAATAAGGTTCGAGACGAGGCGTCTGCTGAGGGCTTTGCCGGATACAGTCTGTTCCAAAATTTAATAGCCGGCGGTCAAACCGCTGAGGGTCTTGATGCTACAAATGATTTGTCGTTTATGAGTATTCAGGCGACAATGCATGTAAGATTGCCTCAGCCGTCGTTTTCGGTAAGGGTTTGGAACGGAACTCCGCATGAGTTTATGATTAAAGCAGCAGAGCTTACAAGAACAGGTGTGGGACTTCCGGCGTATTACAACGACGAGGTTATTATCCCTGCTCTAATCAATCGAGGTCTTACATTGGCTGAAGCAAGAAATTATTGCATTATCGGCTGTGTTGAACCTCAAACTCCCGGTAAAACGGACGGATGGCACGATGCGGCATTCTTTAATATGTGCCGTCCTTTGGAACTTGTTTTCTCAAACGGCGTGGATAAAGGTGTTCAAATTGGTCCTAAAACCGGGGATGTAACAAAAATGAAAACATTCGAAGAATTTTATAATGCGTATAAAACTCAGACGAATTATATGATATCGCTTTTGGTTAATGCGGACAATGCAATTGATGTGGCACACGCAAAAAGGTGTCCTCTTCCTTATCTTTCGAGTATGGTTGATGACTGCATTAAGCAAGGGAAGAGCGTGCAAGAAGGCGGTGCGGTTTATAATTTTACGGGACCGCAGGGCTTTGGTGTTGCAAATATGGCGGACTCGCTTTATGCGATTAAAACTCTTGTTTATGATGAAAAGAAAATCACAATGGCAGATCTGAAATCGGCTTTGGAAAATAATTTCGGAAAAGGAAACGGCAATGCGGAGGAGTTGACTTTGCAGATTGTAAAGGAAATAGAAAAGGCGGGAGTGAAGCTTGATGAAGCAAAAATTGCTGAGATTTACAGCAACTTGCAAGCTGAGAATACCGATTCTTACGAAAACGCAAAAGATGCAAAAATCAAAGAGCTGATTGACGAAATTCCAAAATTTGGAAATGATATCGAAAAGGTTGACAGTTTTGCAAGAGATGTGGCATATACATACACC
>CAZTEA010000225.1:0-2368 GCA_964612315.1 uncultured Oscillospiraceae bacterium
GATACATACGGCGAAAACGGCGAGGAGCTTCGTGTTTTCGCTTCCCCCGGAAGAGTTAATCTGATAGGAGAGCACATTGATTACTGCGGAGGTCCCGTTTTTCCTGCGGCTCTCACCATGAAAACAACAATTGTTGCAAGAAAAAGAAACGACAATATTATCCGCCTTAAAGCAACCGACCTTGATATTATGATTGAAACAACAATTGAGGATATGGCAAAGCTTAAGGGAAAGCTTAAATGGGGTGATTACCAAATCGGAGTTGCTCTTGAGCTTTTAAATGCCGGTTACGAAATTTGTGGCTGTGACCTTATGTATGATGATACCACACCGCACGGAGGCGGTCTCTCCTCCTCTGCCGCTATTGAAATTTCAACCGCTTTGATGTTTGCAACTTTCTCCAACGAAAAGAAAGGCATTACAGCTCCCGTTGATATGATTGAAATGGCAAAGCTCGGTCAAATTGCAGAGCATAACTTTATCGGTGTAAACTGTGGAATAATGGACCAATTTGCATCTGCTATGGGAAAAGCCGACCATGCGATTTATCTTAATTGCGCAACCTTGGATTATGAACTTGTACCTCTTAACTTGGGAGATTGTTGCTTAGTTCTTTCAAATACAAATAAAAAGCACTCTCTCGGCAGTTCAAAATATAACGAGCGCAGAAGCGAATGCGAAGAGGGCTTGAACGCTTTAAAAACCGTTCTTCCCAATATAAGCCGACTTGCCGATGTTTCTGTTAGAGAATTTGAAAAGAACAAAGATGTAATCAAAAATCCCATTGTGCAAAAGAGAATCAAACATGTTGTTTACGAGTGTGACAGAGTTTTAAAAAGCGTAGATGCTTTAAAATCAGGTGACATAAAGACCTTTGGTTCTCTTATGAACGAATCTCATCAATCGCTTCAGTATGACTATGAGGTATCCTGCGACGAACTTGATTGCTTGGCAAACGAAGCTCTTAAAATTGACGGAGTTTTGGGGTCAAGAATGACAGGTGCCGGTTTTGGCGGCTGTACCGTAAGTATTGTAAATAAAAATTCGGTTGATAAATTCATTTCAACTTTAGGAAAAATTTATCTCAATACCTTCGGTCACGAAGCTTCTTTCTACATTTCCGAAATCGGAGACGGTGGCAAAGAAATAAAATAATGATTCAAAAAATCCGAAACTCAAATTTGAGTTTCGGATTTTTTTATAATACTTTTCGTAAAAATTCAACTGTTCTCGGATTTTTCGGTGTCGAAAAAATTTCCTGCGGCAAGCCTTCTTCAACTACTCCGCCATCTGCCATAAATATAACTCTGTCGGCAACCTCACGGGCAAATCCCATTTCATGAGTAACAACAACCATAGTCATTCCCTCTTTTGCCAATTCTTTCATAACTTCTAAAACTTCGCCAACCATTTCAGGGTCTAAAGCCGATGTCGGCTCATCAAAAAGCATTACCTCCGGCTTCATGCAAAGGGCACGCACTATGGCGATTCTCTGTTTCTGTCCGCCCGAAAGCTGACTTGGGTAAGCATTTGCTCTGTCCTCAAGACCAACTCTTTTTAAAAGCCCCATTGCCATACTTTCCGCTTCCGCTTTGCTCATTTTCAGCAGCTTCATGGGAGCAATTGTCATATTTTTAAGAATTGTCATATGGGGAAACAAGTTAAAATGCTGAAACACCATGCCCATTTTTTGTCGGTGAATGTTTATGTCCACTTTTTTATCCGCCAGGTCAACATTTTCGAAAAATATACTTCCCCCTGTGGGAGTTTCAAGAAGATTCAAAGAACGCAGAAATGTTGATTTTCCGCTTCCCGACGGACCGATTACGCAAACCACCTCGCCTTTGCGAACTTCAACATTAACATTTTCAAGGGCGTGAATATCCTTGCCGTAATACTTGCACAAATTCACCGTCTTTATAATAACATTATCGTTCACTATTTCTGAGCCTCCTCTCGATTTTTCCAATCAGCCATGTAAAGAACATAACCAAAATCAAATATATAAGAGCAACCGCAATAAGAGGCATAAACGCCGAATATGTTGCCGCACGAATAATATTTCCGCCCATGGTCAAATCTCTGATTGTTACATAACCGGCAACCGAGGTCTCTTTTATAAGCACGATAAACTCGTTTGCAAGTGCGGGAAGCACATTTTTGATTGCCTGGGGAATAATAATATAAATCATTGTTTTTGCATAATTAAACCCGAGACTTCTTCCTGCCTCAAACTGCCCTGCGTCAATTGACATTATGCCAGAGCGGACAATTTCCGCAACATAAGCACCCGAATTGATACCAAATGCAATAACCGCAACCAGCAGACTGTTTCTTGAAGATGCAAAAATTATGTAATACATAATCA
>CAZTEA010000226.1:0-2357 GCA_964612315.1 uncultured Oscillospiraceae bacterium
CGGTGACACCGTAATGATTGCCCTTTGCGGTAATTTTCGGTTCGGTGGTCACGGTGCCGTATACCCAGCACTTTTCACCGATATAATTGCGAAAAGTTCGGCTTCGGTTATTGTCTGAGTAATTCATCAGTAGAGCACCGAGCATAAACATAAGAACACAAGCAAGCAATCCTATGAAAACCGATTTGTTTTTCTTAACAATTAAAAGAACGAGCAATACGGTAAGAAGAGTGCATCCAACATAAATTAAAGGCATAAGATCCAAATTAAAGCATAGAAAAATACCTAATATGTAGGATACAACAAGTGCGATCGTAATACGGGATTTAAATATCTCTATCATTTATAACACCTTTATAAAGTTTTAGCTTGTTTTCTTTCGGTACAAAAGTTTTAAAAATATAGGTGTCAGCACGGAAGAGGTTATAATTAAAATGATTACGGGAGTAAAATAAACCGGGTCCAAAAGACCGACATCAAGCCCCTTTTGTGCAACGATCAAAGCCACTTCGCCTCGAGTCATCATACCTATTCCGATTTTTAAGCTGTCGTTAAACGAGTGCTTTGTGAGCTTTGCCGCCAATCCGCAACCGATAATTTTCGAAAGCAGAGCAACAATAACAAAGCAAACGGAAAATACCACAATAACTTGCGATATTCCCTGAATATTAGTTTTTATGCCTATTCCGGCAAAGAAAATCGGACCGAAAAGCATATATGAGTTGATATTAAGCTTTCTTTCGATATATTCGGCATCACGAATGTTGCAGAGTATAACACCGGCAACAAATGCTCCCGTTATATCGGCAACGCCGAAATATTTTTCGGCACAATAGGAAAGCGCCATACAGAGTGCAAGTCCCAAAATCGGAATTCTTTGAGTGTGTGTATATCTGTTATCGAGCTTTTTAAACAATTTGTAGCATATGAACCCGCCGATTCCCGCCAAAACAAAAAATAAAAAGTTTTGGAAAATAACGGTAGGTATACTTGTTGAATTTTTGTTTCCTCCGATACCGACAACAATTGCGAGAACGATAATTCCGATAACATCATCGATTATTGCGGCACTTACAAGTGTGGTCCCGAGGGTGGTTTTAAGCTTTCCCATTTCCGAAAGGGTTTGAACTGTAATGCTTACAGAGGTTGCGGTTAAAATTGTGCCGATAAACACCGCTTTGTAAAAAGCGGGGCTTCCAAAGGAAGAAAATCCGTAGAAGCACATATAAAGAAGAGTCCCAAAAATAAGAGGAGTAAGCACTCCTGCCAATGCAATAACAAAAGCTTTCCAGCCGGTATTTTTTAGGTCTTTAAGATCCGTGCCGAGTCCTGCAGCAAACATAAGAAGAATAACACCTATCTCGCCCATATAAGATAAAAATTCAGTTTGCTTAACCAAGCCCAAAACGCTGGGCCCGATAATAAGACCTGCGATAATTTCACCCACAACCTGAGGAACATTGCATTTCCTTGCCAAAATTCCAAATAACTTTGCAAAAACAATAATAATTGCCAAATCTTTAAATATTGTATAAGCTTCCATTTTAATTTTACCTCCGTAATTATATCGAACTTATATAATATAACATTTTTCAACAAAATTTGCAATACAATTTTGTTGAAAAATGTTATGGATTATAAAGTTTTGGTTTTCACGCTTTAAATCGATTAAAAGCCTTTCAAAGGTAGAAGTCCCAAATTGATAAGCTTCGTTATCTGCCTCGTTTAAGAAACCTTTCTTCATTTCGTTCATAAAAAGTGCCAATATCTTTTTTTGCTTTGCCGTAAGAGAAAATGTTTTATCTTCAAAGAAACTCATTGCATCCGAAAAACAAGCAAATGAAGTAATCAAAATGTTGTAGGGCTGGCTTCTGTTTGCTGTAAAGGCGTGATATTCCATGGGTTTATGAAATATCATATCGCCTTGCTTAAAAACATATCTTCTCTCATCTGTCGTAACATAAAATTCACCGCTGTCAACATAAACTGCCTCCCCAAAATCGTGGTGTTCGCCGGCAAAATAAGAATCTTTATTTTTCTCGGAATAAAAAAAGGAAAAGAACCCTTTTATGTCAAATACTCTAAATATGGGGCGTATTTTTTATTCGGTCATCATAAATTCTCCTAAAGTTATATTTCTGGAATATATGTTAAAGTATTGACACAAAGTTGTGGATTTCATATAAAACTTAGTTTCTTATACAGACTTTGAGAGAGCAGGAGAAAAGGTTAGGGAAACCACCAGTAGGTAATTGCTAAAATGCCAGGGTTTCTGGAAAACGGCCACCATCTCAGGCTACAACAGTAAAGTGAATGGTTCTCAAGAGCTCACTGGAAAGTTACACCTGCCCACACAC
>CAZTEA010000227.1:0-2343 GCA_964612315.1 uncultured Oscillospiraceae bacterium
CTCACTTGGTTTAAGGCGCCTGAGAATGATGAGGAATATGTAAGCGGTAATGATGATACAAACAGATTTCCTCTTGATGATTTGTCAAAGATGAAGATTTCTCACGATGTAGCTGACAGAGGACACGATTATTATATTGAAAACCGAGGTTGCTTTGTTGAGATAGACGGCACACGAGGTTATGCAATTATTGAAGGCGGCAAAAATTATGAAGTTGAATTTGATTATTGCAATGGCGAAATCTCAAACCTCAAATGTTATTGTTTTTGCAGCGGTGCTTGTAAGCACGAATTTGCCGCAATGCTTCAGCTTAAAGAATCAATTGACCTTATAACCGAAAATTATGAAAAAGAGTATAAAGATTACTTTGCAATAATCAGCAAGAGCGTGTTTATGAATACGGTTATGAATAAAAAGGTATCAGGAAAGATAAGCTTTGGGGTATAAATATGGCTTTAAATGATTGGAACAAAGATGGCAAAAAAGATTTTGTCGATGATTATATAGAATATAACATTTACAAGGAAAGCACAAAGAATAATAGCAACCCTAATAAAAGTAACGGTAAAATGTCAAATGCCGGTGCGGGGTGTGCAACTGTTATTTCCATAGCTATTGCTGCTTTCATTTTAAGTATGTTTAATCTTGAAGGTGCTACATTGGTAATAGCTTTTATAATTGTGGTGTCTATCGTTGCGGCAATTATCATGACATTTTTTGAATAAGTTAAATTAGGGTTACGGAGGGCAAGTGTGTGAAAAAGAAAATAATTACAGTAGTTGTTATATTGTCGTTGATTTGCGGATTGGTTTTCGGTGGTATTTACTTGTATAACAAGTCGGTTGATGAAGCATACAACAATACAATTACTTTAATAAAAAACGGTTCTTATGAACAAGCGCTTACGAAACTTGAAAATGCAAATTCCGATGTGCTTTCCAGAAAAGGGTTTAAAAAATCAATACAACGGGGTAATTTGCGTGAATGTTATAAAAACACAGTTTATTTGTATGCTTATGCTCAGGCTCGGTTTGAATATGATTCTGAAAATAAAAAGATGGCGGACATTGATGAATATTTGAAATTTATACCATCGGACTATAACGGAGAATTAAAGGAAGAAATAACAGTATTCAAAGTGAGTTTTAAACAGGAATATGATGAATATTTAGCTGAAAAAGAACGGGCAGAGGAGAAGTATATCAATTCTTTGAAGAACAAGCTTCCATATGAAGGAATGCAAAAAAATATATATCCGACACAGTTGTTGGGATTGCTGATAAGCACGAAAGCAAATATGTGAAAGGAGGATACTCGGGAGCGAGCTACGATTTTGATAAATATTATTGGTATTCATATGATGGTAAAGACAAGGTTCTTGTTGTGGAATGTAAAGACGGTAAAGTGACAGATGTTATAAAATATAATAAGTCAATTTATTGGACATCAGACGGTATGCCAAAGTTTTGGGCAACAAGACCTGCGATAACCACTAAGAAAAACAATTCAACAAAAAAAGAGGACCCGTACAATGTAAATGACTATAACGACCCGGAAGACTTTTATGATGATAACTATGATGACTTCTGGGATTATGAAGAAGCGGAAGATTATTACAACAGCTACCACGATAATCTGTAACGGTATTATAAAGAGGTAAATGTAATGAATAAAATACTTAATCAATCACAGCAAGATAAGCTTAAAGAAATAGAAATAAGAGAGTATAGGCTACTAAAACAGCTTTTGAAAATTATATAAAAACTATAACTATATATTCGGAGTGAGAATTATGGGATTTTTTAGCAGCAAAATTGAACTAAATAATACAACTAAAACCCTTGAAGCAGAAATTGAAAAACTTAAAGCCGAAATAACCGACAAATCGGAAAAAATTACAGAATTAAGCAAGAAGGTGTCTGTTCTTTCTAAAAAGAATTCTGAATATGAGAAGAAATATATTAACACAGGAGCAGAATGTGATTTTTGTTACACGACCGTACAGAAAGACTTTGCTTTTTGCCCTAAATGCGGCAAAAAGATTGAAAAAGATTTTTCAACTGTAGCACAAAACAACTCATCAACTTCAATATTTCAAACCGAGCAAGACCTCGATTCACTGCTCATAAATCAGTATAATGGTTTTAATGACAAAAAAATTGTTATTCCATCATCAATAAATGGAGCACCTATAATAGGAATATGGAACGGTGTATTTGAAAAATGTGTTGACATAGAAGAAGTCTTTTTTGAAGAAGGTTGTAGATATATCGGAGAAAATGCTTTCTGGGGTTGTAAAAATCTGAAAAAAGTTCATCTTCCAAAATCTTTAGTGGAAATTGG
>CAZTEA010000228.1:0-2334 GCA_964612315.1 uncultured Oscillospiraceae bacterium
CTCGATAGCCCTCTATGGCATCGATATTTATGTTGCCCAAATTCTTGATTTTACTTTTAAGTGACGCCATATTTTTTTCCGCATCGGTAAGGTCCGCATTTTCATCAGCAGCTTCTGCGGCTTGAGAGTATGACATTTCATACTCCTCCCAAAGGCGCTCAAAAACACTTTCAAGCTCTGATTCAAGCTTTGCTTTCTTGGTTTCAAGCTTTGCTTTTTGCTGACTTAGTCCGAACATTGTATCGTTTGTTCCGGTAATTTCTTTTTGTATTTTGCGGCTTTGTTCTTCTGCCTCCGCTTTCTTTGCCGTCAGCTCATTAAGCCTATCCTTTGCCTGTTTTGTGTTTTCTTCAAGAAGGGTTATTCCCTCCTTGCTGTTTTGAACTTCAGCCTCTGCTTCCTTGATTTTATTTTCAAGCTCGGCTTTCTCGCTTTTTGCTCTCTTGGCACTTTCTGCAATTTCTTTAATAGCGCTATCCGCCGCTATAACTTTTTCTTTCTGCACGAAAATATCTTTATCGCAGGAATTTTCTTCAATGCTCATTTTTACAAGAGCGTCATTTGCTTCCCGAAGCTGAGCCATAACCATGTCAAAGCCCTGTTGTTCTGCCGCCGCCTTTTCTTCCAGGTCTGTTATAGCTTTTTCGAGCTTTAAAATATTTTCACTTCGTTTTTGATTTTCGATGCGGATTTTTTCTATATTTTCATCGATAACAGCCACTTCACTTTCAAGCCGTTCTTTAGCTTCGGTAATATTTTCCAAAAAGCTTTTGTAGTGAACAAAATCAGCTTTTACCTTTATGTATTCGTCATTTATTGCCGAAATCTCATTAAGGTCAAAATTCAATTTTTCGCCGACTTGCCGTATTTCATCAGCTTTAACATCGGCTTCTTCGCTTATTTGCTTATCCTCCGCTTTAAGCTTTTCTATAGACTTTGCAAGTGACTCAATTTCAAGCGACCTTGATAAAAATCCGCCGGATTTTGCAAAGCTTCCGCCTGTCATCGCACCACCCGTTTGCATTACTTCGCCGGAAAGGGTAACGATTTTGATTTTATAATCAACGGCTTTTGCGATTTTAATCGCATTGTCAATATTGTCGGCAACAATTATTGCCCCCAAAAGACTGCTTTTAACCCCGTCAAACCGTTGTTCCGTTTTAACAAGATTTGAAGCCAAGTCGATATACCCCTGCATTCCCTTAACCTTCGAAACATCGGTATTTCTCTTTTTTACCGTCGTTACGGGCAAGAATGTGGCTCTTCCCGACTTCGTCTCTTTTAAAAATTCTATTGCGGATTTTGCGTCATCCTCGGTTTTAACAACAATATTTTGCCCTGCGTTGCCGAGTGCGGTATCTATTGCCGTTGTATATTTATCCGAAACCTTTATAAGTCTTGCAAAAGGACCGTAAATATCGGAGCTTTTCGGCATTTTGCCGTTTACACCTTTCATAACCGCTTTAACACTTCCCGAAAAACCGTCAAAGCTTTTTTCCATTTCTTCAAGAACATTTTTTCTGGAAATCGCTCTAGAAAGTTCACGGTTTACTCTCTCGCTCTGCTCGGAAAGTTCGCTTCTCTCTTTTCGTTTTATTGCAAGCTCACTCTCAAGTCTTTCTTTATCCCTTTCAAGATTTTCTATGCTTTGAGCTTTTTTTGAAACGTTTTCTTCAAGCTTTGTTACATTTTCCGACAGCCGTTCATAATCTTGGGATTTATCGGCAAGCTCTTTTTCCGCCGCTTCTTTTCGTTCGAGAAAATTTTGTTTCAAAATATCGGAATTTAAAATTCGCTCTTTCTCTCTGCTTATCTCGGCGCTGATTTCGATAACTTCGCTCTTCATTTCTTCTACAGCAAGGTTTTTTGTTTCGCTGAGCATGTTAAGCTTTTCAATTTCTTCTTCACGGTTTGCCTTTTTAGTCTTGATTTTTTGGGAATTTTCCTCAAAAATCTCCAGTTCTTTTTCCAAAGTTTCAAGGTTTTCCCGTGCCGATTCAGCTTTATTTAAATAAAGCTGAACAGCATCGTCAAGCTTTTTCGCATTTTCTCGAAAATGACCTATATCGGTAAGCAAAACGTTGATTTTACTGTTTGAATCACCGATACTTCCCATAATATTTTTTTCATTTTCACGGCATTGCTCCATTTCAATATCCCATTTTGAAATGTTTTCGTACAATTCGTTTACGATTTTCTCGCTTTCCTCCACGCTGAGTCGGATTTTCTCGATTTCACCGTCAGTTTCGGTAAGATTTTGCGAAATTTTCTCAATATCGGTTTTCAATCTGTCAATTTTAACAACCGAAAGATTAACTTCAATGGTTTTAAGTT
>CAZTEA010000229.1:0-2324 GCA_964612315.1 uncultured Oscillospiraceae bacterium
ATGTTCGCTGGCAAGCCAGCGAACATCGTTTGCAATTTTCATCATATCGCAAGCAAGCGCCTTTATTGCACCGTGTGCGAACACAATTTCATCCTTTGACGTAAGAGCATGGAATTTATTTTCCGCCGTAACAAAGGGCTTTCCCGTAAGCTCGCTTACCTTTTTGGCAACAATTTCACCGAAAGCCTTTGGAGCGTTAAGTCCCGTTCCCACAGCTGTTCCGCCAAGTGCAAGCTCATAAAGAGGCTTTAAGGAAAGCTTTATAAGCTCAACATCTCGCTGGAGACTGCTTCTCCAGCCGCTGATTTCCTGGCTGAAGGTAATGGGAGTTGCATCTTGAAGGTGAGTTCTTCCGCTTTTAACAATTCCCTCATGGTCTTTTTCCAATTTCTTAAAGGTATCGATTAAGGTTTCAGCCGCCGGGATAAGCTTATCTTCAAGCATTAAAACAGCCGCAATATGCATTGCCGTCGGGAATGTATCGTTTGATGACTGGCTCTGATTTACATCATCGTTGGGATGTAAAATTTTCTCGCCCGCAATTTGATTTCCTCTATTGGCAATAACCTCATTTGCATTCATATTGGACTGTGTGCCCGAGCCGGTCTGCCATACTACCAAGGGAAAATTGTCAATCAATTCACCGCTTATTACCTCATCACAGGCTTTGCTGATTGCATCAAGCTTCGCCTTTATCATTTTCTCAGGTCTTAATTCGCTGTTCGCCTGTGCCGCAGCTTTCTTTAAAATTCCGAAAGCGTGCACGATTTCACGAGGCATTGTTTCAATATTTACACCAATTTCAAAATTTTCGTGACTTCTCTGAGTTTGAGCACCCCAAAGCTTATCAGCAGGTACTTTAACTTCGCCCATTGAGTCATGTTCAATACGATATTCCATAATACCCTCCCGTTATATTTTTACTTGATTTATGATTTCTTTAAGCTTCGCCGCACTATTTTGCAAAAGCTTTATTTCCGTGTCGTTAAGAGGAAGATGAACCATACTTCTTATTCCCTTATTTCCCACAACGCTTAAAGTACTGAGACAAACATCATCTATTCCGTATTCGCCGTGCATCATTGTCGAAATTGTCATCGTTGTGTCAATTCCGCTGAGCAATGTTTTGCAAATATGACAGACCGAAATTGAAACCGCATAGAAAGTTGCACCCTTTCTTTCGATAACTTTACCGCCCGATTTGCGAACATAATTTTCGATTTCTTCTCTGTTAAGCTCCGGAATTGTATTGTCGTGACTTAAGAAAGACTTACGACATTCGTCAATCGGAACATTTGAAACATTTGCCAATGACCAAGGAACAAAGGATGAATCGCCGTGTTCCCCCAAAACATAGGCATGCACATTTCTCTGGTTAATGGAATAATATTCGGATAAGCGAGAACGAAGTCTTGCCGTATCGAGGATTGTTCCCGAACCGATAATTCTGTTCTCCGGAAGTCCCGAGCATTTGCAGAATGTATATGTTAAGATATCCACGGGATTGCTTACAAGCAAATATACCGCATCCGGTGCGTGCCGTGTTATTTCGGGAATAATGGATTTCATAACATCAACATTGGTTTGCGCCAAATCCAGTCTTGACTGACCGGGCTTTCTTGCAACACCTGAGGTGATAATTACGATATCCGAATTTTCGGCATCCTCGTAAGAGCCCGCATAAACGGAGCAAGGATTGCAAAAAGGCAAGCCCTGACGAATATCCAAAGCTTCGCCCAGCGCCTTCTTCTCGTTGATGTCAATCAATACGATTTCGGAAGCCAGCCCCAATACCGTTAAATCATTTGCAATAGTGGCACCGACACTTCCGCTGCCGATGATGGTAATTTTGTTCATCTTGTTATATTCTCCTTTGTTATGTTTTTAACAATCTTTTTGTAAAACACACTTCTCATGTCATACATCGTTAATTATATCACAAACATAAATTCATTTCAAGGGTTTATTCCTTTTTAGTGCAAATTTCCTCATTTTGCTTAATTTACAGTCAAATAATTCGGTACATATAAGCAATTTCGACAATAAAACCTCCTCTTTCGGCTTCTTTATGATAATAAAACATCAATTTTTCACAAAATCTTCTGTATTTTTTTGCCTTTTTTACGGCAATTTGGAAAAAATAAGAAAAATTTTCTCTTTACTATTGACAAGGCTGAGATATTATGCTAAACTCTTAATAACCTACCAGACAGGTATGTAAAAGAAAGAGGGTTAGAATATGCAACTTTGTTTTTTCACAAAAGAAAACCAATACTTCCATCGAATGTGTGATTTTTCTATTTAAAAATTCTATACTATATATC
>CAZTEA010000230.1:0-312 GCA_964612315.1 uncultured Oscillospiraceae bacterium
TTATAAGTCCCGCCGTAATAACTCCCATAAAAATCGGGAAAATAGACTGCTTAGGTTTCATTCTCAAAAGGCTTGCCGCAAGTGCGCCGGTCCATGCGCCGGTTCCCGGCAGCGGTATCGCCACAAACAAAAACAGTCCGAATCTTCCGTACTTTCGTATTTGATCCGACTTAGAAAGTGCACTGTTCTCCAGTTTTACAACAGCATTTTTAAAACGTGTTTTCTTCAAAAATGCAAATATTTTATCTATAAAAACCAGAATAAACGGTATCGGAAGCATATTCCCCACTACCGCTACTATAAATGTAGACA
>CAZTEA010000230.1:322-2324 GCA_964612315.1 uncultured Oscillospiraceae bacterium
ACAAAAATTCCATTTTCAAAAATCCCGCCGCCAAAATGCTTCCGCGAAGTTCCAAAATCGGCAGCATAGAAACAAAAAATACGATTATTTCCTTTGATACCTTTCCCTGCATACCGTTTACTATAAATTCAACAATTCCTTCCATAAAGTAACCTCCTTTTTTTAAAAACGCAAATATTTCGGAAAATGATTTTTTATGATGTTATTTGAACCTTTGCCCCAGCCCAAGGGATATCCCCCGTATAAAACCGCAGTCCATCCGGACACTTCCCCATTTAACGTTTCGCCGCGAAAGAACTTTTCCGGCTCGTCCGTTTCGATATATCTTTTGAAATTTTCCCGTTCAAGTGCCAGGCAAAGAGCGTGAGACGGTTCAAATCTGCCTTTTTTGCACACTCCGAGAAAAAGTCCCGCCGTCTCCGTTTTAACTTTATCTATATCAAGGCTGTACGGCATAAGATAAACATTATCGCCGAAGTTTACAAAACTTCCCAAAAGCTGTGTATTCAAATTCTCCTTTTCAAATGCTCTGTATAGTTCCTCACCCGCACATTTATATGTCTTTTTATATTCGTATTTTTCCTCTCCTTTTTTTCTGAAAAGAGCCGCAAAGTGTCCCTCTCCCTTTGATTTATGCGGAAAAATCCTCTTTGCACCGGAAAGGTCGTATTCCGAGCCGCTCCATTCTCCGTCAGCATCGCTTACGCCGGACGCCTTGATCGGCACCAGTTCAACCTCCGGATATTCCGAAAGAACCCAGTCCACCACCGCTTCGTTTTCGCACGGTGCAAATGTGCAGGTGGAATACACCAGACTTCCTCCGCCGCGAAGCATTAAAAAAGCCGACCTCAAAATATTTTTCTGCCTTTCCGCGCAGGAATATGTGTGCTCTGTGCTCCATTCAACCAATGCCCGCGGTTCTTTTTTGAACATTCCCTCACCGGAGCATGGCGCATCTACGATTATTTTATCAAAAAAGCATTTGTATTTTTCCGCAAGCCGTTCAGGAGACTCATTTGTAACCACGGCATTTTTGATACCCATTCGCTGGATATTTTCTTTCAATATTGCCGCACGCTTTGGGATAATCTCATTTGCAACCAAAAGTCCGCTTTGGTTAAGTTTTGCCGCCGCCTGCGTTGCTTTTCCGCCCGGCGCCGAACACAAATCCAGAACAAAATCCCCCTCTCGGATTTTAAGTGCCTCCACAGGAAGCATTGCCGACGGCTCCTGGAAAT
This sequence comes from uncultured Oscillospiraceae bacterium, assembly GCA_964612315.1. Taxonomy (GTDB): domain Bacteria; phylum Bacillota; class Clostridia; order Monoglobales; family Monoglobaceae; genus SIG454. The sequence continues at coordinate 1,561 of CAZTEA010000230.1, forward strand.
ATACCAATCCGCCCACATGATACGGATGTTTTCCCGAAATTACACTTTTTTCTGTATAAAAACCGTCCGGGCACCATGAAATTTTTTCAAGTTCACCCGTTTCCTTTAAAACCGCACTTAGGGCTCCTTTTTTCAAGGTATTAATCCTCATCCCCACGTATGCATCGTTTTCCGAAAAGCTTTCCGAAAATGCTTCGAATTCATCACCCAGCATATCTTTCATTCTGTCGGTGAACTCTTTCGGCAGTTGTACGTTTTTATCCATTCTTTTTTTCCACCAATCCCATTACAAAATCACAAACATCGCGGGTTGAGTTCGGTTTTGCCAAATAACCGGCGCTTTCCTCCAAAAGTTTTATTCTGCACGGACTTTTCAAAAGTTCGAAAAGCGCCTCATCCAAAGGAAATGTTTCCGTAACCATAATTGCCGCGCCGTTATTTACCAAAAAGTCGGTATTTCTGTCTTCCTGACCGCGTATTGGATTCATAATAATCGCCGGAAGTCCTTTTGCCAAAAATTCCGACGTGGTGAGTCCCCCGGGTTTTGTCACAATCAAATCTGCCGCATCCATCATTTCATCAACATTATCAACAAATCCGAAAGACATAACATTTTTGCTCCAGGTACGCTCTTCAATTTCACCTTTCATTTTTTCATTTTTACCGCAAACACATAGTATCTGAAAATCCGCTTCAAGACTGTCAATCGCCCGCAAATCTTTCACCAGATTGCCGAATCCCATTGAACCCATCATCACCAACAG
>CAZTEA010000231.1:0-2289 GCA_964612315.1 uncultured Oscillospiraceae bacterium
GTCAATCACTTTATCGTAAATGCTGGTTTTTTGATTAACCGACATAAGGCGCACCTTTCCTTCGCCCGCAATCAAAAATGCAACGGGAGAAATAGAAACACCGCCGCCGCTTCCGCCGCCGAAATTGCTCTTAAGCCCCTCTTCGGTCTTTTTAACTCCGCCGTACTCACTTCCGCCCACAGCAAAGCCCAGCTTAACTGATGATATCGGAATTATAACCGTTCCGTCGGGAGTTTGCACCGCATCTCCCACAATTGTGTTTACATCCACAATTTCCTTTATGCTCTGCATTGCCGTATACATAAGTCCTTGAATCGGATGTTGTTCTGCCATATAAATCGCTCCTTTAATACAAATTTCTATTTTTTAGGCATATTTCCTTTTGCAAGCGCAATTATAATATGCACAAGTTTTACCTTTATTATGCTCTCAAATTCCCCTGTAAACACCTTGTTTTCAAAATCGGGTTCAATGATGGTTTCGGGAAAATCAAACACCAAATATCTGTTAAAAAGCTGATAAAGATTTCCGATTGCCGCCCAAATCACCCCGTATAAAAAGCCTGTATCCGCCGGGTCACCTGTACCGTATTTAACGCTTATTTTAACTTTAACAACCTCAATCTTATACCGCATTTCCTTTAAAAGAGTCCATACAAACGACTTTTTATCGGAAAGCTTATGCTTGGTTTTCTCCACATTGTCACTTATACTCTCTTTTGTGGGTTCTTCTTTTTTTTTACTCTCTTTATCGGTATTTTTAATCGTATATAGTATGAGACCGTTTCTCAACTTTACCTTAAGTTCATCATTTTTGTAAGATATATAAACTTTCGTTTTCGAAAAAAGAACACAGACCGCAAACAACAGAACAAAAAGCAATATTCCAAGTATTATCCACAAAACAATCATAAAATCATTGCCCTTCCGTTATTTCCGTTTAAACGCTGTCCAAGCCCTCCATAACCTGCTGGCTGTAAAGCTTGTCCTCTCCGTTATTTTTGATTATATCATAATCGGGAAGTTCCGTCAAGTCAGAGAGTCCGAAGCACCTTAAAAATTCCTCCGTTGTGCCGAAAACCATAGGTCGCCCGGGAGTATCGAGTCTGCCTCTCTCCTCAATAAGCCCTCTTTCCACAAGCTTATTTACGATAGAATCACAGGAAACCCCTCTTATGTCCTCAATTTCGCCTCTCGTCACAGGCTGCTTGTAGGCAACTATGGACAAAACCTCCATAGCGGCATTTGACATACTCTGCGCCCGTCTCGGCTCTGCCAAAAGAGAAATATACTCAAAATATTCCCCTCTTGTGCACATTTGATACCCGTCTCCCAACTGAATTATATTTATTCCTCTGTGCTCATAGTCATATTTATCCATTAAATCCGCTATGATTTTTTTCGTTTTTCTTTTATCCGTATCTATAATATTTGCGATTTTTTCAAGAGGAACGCTGTCCCCTGCCGCAAAAAGCAATCCCTCGATTATCGCCTGCGCTTTACTTGTTTCCATAGACAGTATCTCCTAATCTTCAATGGCATCAAGGCTGAAATCATCTTCCTCTGAAAGCCGTTTTATTTCAATCTCTTCGCCTTCGCCCTCAACCATTATTTTTTTAAGCTTTATGAGCTCCAACACCGCCAAAAAAGACGCCACCGCCTCCGGTCTTGATTTCACGCCCTTAAAAAGCTCCAAAAACTTGTTTTTTCCTTTTCGTATAAGGCGATTCCAAATATTTCTTACCCTGCTTTTAACCGAAACCTTTTCATGTCCCACAATACCCTCAAAGGAATTTTTCGGCGGCGGTAATTTGCGCTCCAGCTTCATAAACGAAACCTTATACGAAATAAGCAAATTTTCCGCCGAAATTTTAGAATAATCAAAGGGGATAACCGGGCGCTCGATATATTCCGGTGCTTTATAAAACCGAGTATAGCCCAAATTTTCACGACTCTTTAAAAACTCCGCTTTTTCTTTAAACCGCTTATATTCAATAAGACGGCGCACCAATTCTTCACGAGGGTCCTCCTCGCTTTTTTCCTCATCTTCAACAGGAAGAAGCATTTTGGATTTTATTTGAAGCAAGGTTGCCGCAAGCACCAAAAATTCGCTGGAAACCTCCAAATCAAGCTCCTCCATTTGGGCAATCACATCAAGATATTGCTCCAAAATCTCGCTTATCGGAATATCGTAGATATTAACTTTATTTTTCTTTATGAGGGTTAAAAGAAGGTCCAAAGGACCATCGTACGCCTCAACATGAAAGGATAACTGTTCCATTAGCAAAAT
>CAZTEA010000232.1:0-2289 GCA_964612315.1 uncultured Oscillospiraceae bacterium
TCAGTTTGCTGGTATTTTGTCTGCTTTATACTCCGTGTGTGGCGGCGGTATCTTACGTTAAGCGTGAACTTGGGGTAAAGTGGGCAATCGGTGTTGTAATCGGGCAATGTCTTGTGGCTTGGCTGGTCTCCTTTGTGGTTTATCAGTTCGGGTGTATGCTTTTTTGATTAAAATTTAACAAAGAGCGGTTAAAAATGTTGACATTTTAAAAAAATGAGGTATAATATTAGGAGCAAAGAAGTTTCGGTGATTTTCGGGGCGTCTTTGCTCTTTTGAGGTAAAACCTGTTTAACCGGGGCATTATCCCGATATGACAGGCGAAGCGAATATTAAAATAACCACAACCGAAATTATGGCTTGGGCTGTATTTTGGGTGATTTAATGATAGGAGGTGCAAAAATTATGGACAAGAAGAAAAGAAATGTGGGGATTGCAATTTTTGCCATACTTGCTTTTGTGCTGATGATTGGAACAATTTTGGTGAAATCGCATGGTCATCACGGTGAAATCGGCACTCTTATGCGAGATGCGGTTCTGCATGATACCAACAAAATAAGTCTGTTTGGCTTAATTGAGGTTAATCCGGGATTGATTTCCGCATTTTTTGTGACAGCAATACTTTTTGTATTTGCTCTCATAGTAAGAATATTTGTCATTCCGAGGTTTAAAACGGTGCCGGGAAAATTTCAGTTTTTGCTTGAAACTTTGGTTGGATTTTTCGATGATCTTGCAAAATCCAACAGTCCGCACAGAAACGGATTTTTGGGAGCATATATTTTTACGGCGGGCGTCTACATATTTGTGGGTACTGTTTTGGAGCTTTTCGGAATTCAAGTCGTTACCTCTCACGGAGTGTCGGTTGCGTTGCCGGCTCCCCTTGCGGATATTAACGGTGCGATTATGATGGGCTGTCTTTCGTATTTGGTTATTTTGTCTGGCGGGATTGCCGAAAATAAATTCAAGGGTGTTGGAAAAACTTTAAAGGAATTTTCCTTGCCCATTTCAATGAGCTTTCGTTTGTTCGGCGCATTGCTGAGCGGTGCTCTTGTAACGGAACTTGTTTATCATTATATCACTTTAAGCTACGGTCTTCCCATTTTGGTGGGCGTGCTGTTTACATTGCTTCACGCCTTGATACAGGCGTATGTGCTCACGATGCTTACTTCTTTATTCTACGGGGAAGTATCCGAACCCGCACATAAAAAATAATTTCATTTTGGAGGTTTTAGAATATGAAAAAGAATAGTAAAAGAATTTTAACTGCAGTTTGCCTGTTGGCTATGCTGCTTATTGTAACGGTTCCTGCTTTTGCTGAAAGCTCTGCGGCTGTGGCAGAAAGCGTTAAAGGATATAAGGCGATTGCTGCGGCAATTGCGGTAGGTCTTGCCGCTGCAGCAGGTGCTGTAGGTATGGGCTGGGCAATTGCAAAATCAGCTGAGGCAATTTCCCGTCAGCCCGAAGCGGAAAACAAAATCCGTACAACTTTGATGCTCGGTCTTGTGTTTGTGGAAACCGCAATTATTTATGCGCTTGTTATTGCGATACTTGTTATATTCGTATTATAAAGGAGGGCGTTATAATGAATAATGTGCCACTTAACATTGATTGGCAGCAGATTCTGCTTCATTTATTGAATTTTGTGGTTTTGTTTGCAATTTTATATTTTTTACTTTATAAGCCCGTTAAGGATTTTATGAACAAAAGATGCGAGCATTATAAAAATATTGATGATGAAGCCAAAGCAAATTTGGAGAAGTCCGAAGAAATCAAGCGAGAATATGAAGAAAAGCTTATGTCGGCGGATAAAGAAATCGAGAAAAAGAGAACTGCGGCATATCAGGCGATGCAGGAGAAAAATGAAAAGAGCTTGCTTTTGGCAAAGGAAGAAGCCGAGCAAATTATTTCAAAGGCTCATAAGTCTGCTGTTGAAGAGCGCAACAAGCTTTTGGAAGATGCTAAAACCGAGATAACCGATATGGCGGCAAAAGCGGCTGAAAAAATAGTTGCAACCACCAGCACATCGGATTCATATGACAAATTTTTAAGTTCTGTAAAAAGGAGCGAGGCAGATGAGCAATAACATTCGTACAAAAACTGCCGTTTTGTATTCAAATACGCCGCCAAGTACAGAGCAGGAACAAAAGTTTGTTGAGTTTTTGAAGCAAAAATACAATGAAGATATTGCTTTGATATGGAAAAAATCCGAGCTTTCTGAGGGCGGATTTAAGCTGGAAATCGGGTCAGAAGTATACGATTGGAGTATTGACGGCCGTCTTTCCCAGTTTAGAG
>CAZTEA010000233.1:0-2284 GCA_964612315.1 uncultured Oscillospiraceae bacterium
ACAATACTTCTTGTCGAAGACTGTTTATTTTTTCACCCAGCTTGCCTTTGAGCCCGGTTGCGGCATCATAAACTCCAAAACGGGATTTTGCGTCAATTATATCCATAACAGCTTCCGCCTGAGAAAGGTCGGTCTTTCCGTTTATAAAGGCTCTTCGGGTAAATTCGCCTCTTTCACCTTGACGAATGCCGATATTTTGAAGCTCATCCATAATCAGCCGTGCAGACATAACGCCACCGTGGCAATGAATTTCCACCACATCCTCGCCGGTATATGACCTTGGCGCACGCATAATAACGCAAAGTGCTTCGTCGATAAGATTGCCGTTTGCGGTTTTAATTTCGGATATTGTCATTTTATGACTTTCAAGAGAGGTGAAATCCTTGTTATTACAAGGAAAAATCAGCTTTTTCGCCAAAGAAACCGCACCTTCGCCGCTTATTCGTATTACGGCAATTCCGCCGCTTCCTAAAGGGGTGGCGATTGCCGCTATTGTATCAAAAAAATTCATAATACTTTCCTTAATTTTAGGTTAATCTCTTTTGATATTTGTAATAATTTCGTCAACTACCGTTCGAAGTTCGGAGTTTCCGTTTAATTCCTCTTTGATTTTGCCCACATTGTGCATAGCTGTGGAATGGTCACGGCCGCCGAAGCTTTCTCCGATTTTGGGGAAAGAGGGGTCGTCAAGAATTTCACGGCAAATATACATTGCGACCTGACGAGGGTATGCCACATCGTGTGAGCGTTTTTTGGAAACCAAAGAACCCTTGGGAAGCATATAGTATTTTTCAACCTCGCTTATGATAAGCTGTGGCGTAATTCTGCGCTTCGGCTGGGATTTCATAATATCCGTTAAGGCTTCGCTTGCAAGCTCCATGGTTATGTGATTTGTGCGTTTAATTCCCGCATAGAGAACGATTCGTTTAACAGCACCTTCAAGGTCACGGACATTGGATTTTATGCAATCTGCCACAAAAGCCAAAATATCATCGCTTACTTCAAGATATTCGCTTTCGAGCTTGGTTTTTAAGATAGCCATACGGGTTTCGTAGTCAGGTGGCTGAACATCAACGACCAATCCGCTGTTAAATCGTGTTCTGACTCTCACTTCAAGCTGAGGAATCTCCGAGGGCAGGCGATCGCTGGTTAAAACGATTTGCTTGTCCTTTTCGTGAAGGGCGTTGAATGTGTGAAAAAGCTCCTCTTGTGAAAATTCCTTGCCGGCAAAAAACTGAACATCGTCAATTAAAAGCAAATCAACTTTGCGGTATTTGTTACGGAAAGCCTGGTTATTTTTCTCACGGATTGCCGTAACAAGCTCGTAATTGAATTTTTCGCTTGTTGTATACAAAACTTTCTTTTTGGGATAGTTTTCAAGATAATAGTTTCCGATTGCCTGAAGCATATGGGTCTTTCCCAGACCGCTTCCCCCATACAAAAATAAGGGATTATAGGTTTGTGCAGGGTTTTCGGCAACGGCAAGCGCCGCAACATATGCTACTGTATTATTATTGCCAACGACAAAGCTGTCAAATGTATATCTGGGATTCAGAGTGCTTTCTACTCTGAGAGGGTCCTCATCATCGGATGCTTTTGTTTCTTCGCTGACAATGACCTCAATGCTTCGTTTTTTCGATGTCACCGCTTCAAGGCAGCTTTCAATAAGTGAAAAATATTTTGTCATTATCATATTTTTGTTTACGCCAAACGGGACACAAAGAACGATTTTAGACTCCGTCATTTCAACGGCTGTAACAGGTTTAATCCAGGAATTGAAGGATACTGCGGAAATTTCATCTGCCAACAGCGCCACAACCTTTTCCCAAACTTGTTCGATATCCATTGTTCTTTAGCTCCTTTTTTAATTGGGGATAAACCCCCATCCTACAATTTTTATTCTTTAACCATTATATAATAGCAGATTTTTAAAATAATTTCAACACCCAAAAATTCAAAAAAATTTTTGATGTCCGCAAATATTTTTTTATTCCACAAAATATGAGATTTTTATATATTTCTTACCACAATATCTTTGATTTTTCCATTTTAAAAAAATTTTAAAAATTTTTTCTCAAGACAAAAAAGAGGGGAAGCATAAGCTTCCCTCTAAAAACATATAAATAAGTTTTTGGTGTAAATTTGGTTTAACGGTTGGTTGCGTATGTATTGTTTTCCTTAAGAAGCACATCGTGTGCTCCGCCTTCAACAATACTTGTTGCGGAAACAAGGGTAATCTTTGCCTTTTCCTGAAGTTCGGGAATGGAAAGAGCGCCGCAGTTGC
>CAZTEA010000234.1:0-2281 GCA_964612315.1 uncultured Oscillospiraceae bacterium
GCTTTTGAAAGTATTTGAAAGAACCTACGGGAAAGTTAAACGGAAAAATCCAAATAATTTATTGCGAACACCCGCAAATATTAAGGAAAATAAAAAGGCGGGAAAAGCAAAGAAAGCTTTTGATGAGGAATATCTTCTTATAGACGGTTACAATATTATATTTGCATGGGAGAGCCTTAAAAATTTGGCGAAGGATAATCTTGATGCGGCGAGAAATGCTTTAACTGAGCGAATTGCGGCATATAAAGTGTTGCGCAGATGCGAAATAATTTTGGTCTTTGATGCTTATAAGGTTAAAGGAGGAGTCGGTGACATCGAAAAGGTGAACGGAATAACCGTCGTTTATACAAAAGAAGCGCAAACGGCAGATTCATACATTGAAAAAGCCGCAAAAGAATTGAGCAAGGATTACAAGGTGACGGTTGCAACCTCGGACGGACTTGAGCAATTGATAATTTTCGGAAGCGGCGCTTTCAGAATGACCGCAAGGCAATTGGAGGAAGATGTTATAAGTGCGGAAAACCAAATACGGGAAATGATTAAGCTTAAATACAGCGATACAAAAGATATGGGCGAAATTCAAGGTCTTATATAAAAAATACCACCCGCTATGCGGGTGGTATTTTTATTTTAAAGCTTTTTTATATCTTCGTCGGAGACGAGAATAACTCCGTGTTTTTCAAGAATTTCGGCGGCTGTGTCATTGTCCGCAACTCTTAAAACAACATAGGCGTATTTTTTCGAAACGGTTATAAATGCGTACATATATTCAATATTTATTCCGTTTTCGGAAAGGTGCGTCATAATGTCCGTAAGCGCACCGGGTGAATCGGGAACTGCCGCAGCCAAAACCTGTGTTTTTGAAACCACAAAGCCGGCGTCGGAAAGAACCGAATTTGCTTTCTTTATATCGTCTACGATAAGGCGGAATATGCCGAAATCGGAAGTGTCGGCAATGGACATGGCACGGATATCAATGTTTGCGTTTGCAAGCTCGTGGGTGATTTCGCCCAGTACGCCCGGCTTATTTTCCGCAAAAACCGAAAGTTGACTTATTGACATAAAAATCTCTCCTTTTATATAAGTTTTCTTTTATCGATAACTCGAACTGCTTTGCCTTCGCTTCTGGCAATGGTTTTGGGAGCAACCAAATGCACCTTCGGGTTAATTCCAAGCATTGTTTTCATAGCTTCGGCAAGAGCTTTTTCTCTTGAAGTAATATCTTTTACGGTATCCGAGAACATTTCGGGCGAAAGCTCCACATTAACATCGAATGTGTCAACATTATTCGCTCTGTCAACCACGATTTGATAGTTGGAGGAATAGCCATTGTTTAAAAGAACCGTTTCAATTTGCGAGGGGAATACATTAACGCCTCGAATAATAAGCATATCATCGCTTCTTCCCATAGGCTTTGACATTTTTACAAATGTTCTTCCGCAAGCACATTTTTCCCGTGTTAAAACACAAATGTCACGGGTTCTGTATCGAAGAAGCGGAAAAGCTTCTTTGGTAAGCGAAGTAAATACCAATTCGCCTTTGCTTCCGTCAGGAAGAACCTCGCCCGTTTCGGGGTCGATTATTTCCGCAATGAAGTGATCTTCGTTAATGTGCATACCCGATTGCTCGCTGCATTCAAAAGCCACACCGGGGCCGCTTAATTCTGTAAGACCATAAATATCGTAAGCCTTAATGCCGAGGGACTTTTCAATATCACGGCGCATTTCCTCAGTCCAAGGCTCAGCTCCGAAAATACCAGCTTTTAAGTAATTATCCTCAGGCTTATAGCCTTTTTCTTTTAAATTTTCCGCAATATATGCGGCGTATGACGGCGTACAGCATATGATATTTGCTTTTAAGTCCATCATAAACTGAATTTGTCTCTCTGTGTTCCCCGAGGACATGGGAAGGGTAAGACAGCCTACCTTATGCGAGCCGCCGTTAAGTCCGGGACCGCCTGTAAATAAGCCGTAACCATAGCAAACCTGACACACATCTTCTTTTGTTCCTCCTATAGCTGTAATGGCTCTTGCACAGCAATCCTCCCAAAGGTCTATATCATGCTGAGTGTAAAACGCAACAACTCTTTTGCCGGTTGTTCCGGAGGTTGACTGAATTCTGACACATTCGGACATAGGCTTTGCCATAAGACCCGTGGGATAAGCCTCTCTAAGGTCAGCCTTTGTAATAAAAGGAAGCTTATGTAAATCTTCGATACCGTGGATATCTTCAGGTTTAACACCTTTTTCGTCCATCATATTTCTGTAATACAAAACATTGT
>CAZTEA010000235.1:0-2251 GCA_964612315.1 uncultured Oscillospiraceae bacterium
CCCTTAAGCTTGTCCTTTGCCAAAAGCCCGATAACCTTAGCCGCCGCAGCACTTGCCTGAGAAACCGTTTCGGGAATATCCTTCGGTCCTTGACAGGTACCTGATAAAAATACGCCCGCCGTTGGACTCTCAACCGGTCTGAGCTTTGGATGAGCCTCCGTAAAGAAATCATTCGTATCCATACTTGCGGTAAGCATTGTTGCCAAAGGTCTTGCAGATTTATCAGGTTCGATAGCCGCCGCCAAAACAACCAAATCAGCATCGATTGTAAGCTGTTTGCCCGCAAGCATATCAGATGCCCTAACCATAAGCTTATCTCCCTCCGGAGATACCTTGCCCACCATTCCCTTAATGTAATGAACACCGTATTCTTCAACTGCACGACGATAAAATTCATCAAAAGCTTTACCTGGTGTTCTTACATCAATGTAGAATACATAAACCTCTGTATCAGGATATTTATCTCTTGTAAGCATTGCGTGTTTTGCAGTATACATACAGCAAATTTTGGAGCAATACTCTTTTCCTTTTTCGTTACAAGCCGAACATCTTGAACCGACACATTGAACAAAAACAATTTTATGCGGATGCTTACCGTCCGAAGGACGAACAAGCTTTCCTGCTGTCGGGCCTGCCGCATTGGTCAAACGCTCAAATTCCAAAGATGTGATTACATCCTTTGACTGGTTATAAGCATATTCATCGAACTTATCCATTGAAATCGGGTTGTATCCTGTTGCCGCAACTATTGCACCGTATTTCTCTTCGATTATTTCATCCTTTTGCGTATAGTCGATTGCGCCGGCAGTACAAACCTTGGCACAAAGACCGCACTTTCCGTTTTTAAGCATATTACAAGCATTGGGATCAATGGTTGCAACCTTCGGAACAGCCTGTGCAAAAGGAATATAAATCGCCCGTCTGTTATCCATTCCCAAGTTAAACTCGTTCGGAACCTTCTTCATCGGACATTTTTCGGTACAAAGGCCACATCCTGTGCAGATATCTTCATTGACATATCTTGCTTTCTTCTTTATTTTAACATCAAAATTTCCCACGAAGCCCTTAACATCGGTCACTTCGCTGTAAGAGAAAATTCTTATTTTATCATTTTGTGCCACATCAACCATTTTCGGTGTAAGAATACAAGCCGCACAGTCAAGGGTCGGGAATGTTTTGTCAAGCTGAGCCATTTTACCGCCGATTGTCGGTTTGGTTTCAACTATATCCACAGGGAAACCCGCATCGGCAATATCAAGAGCGGTTTGAATACCGGCAATACCTCCACCGATTACAAGCGCTCTCTTTGTAACAGGACTCTCGCCCGGGGTAAGCGGTGCATTAAGGTTAACCTTTGCAACTGCCGCTTTACCGAGTATTATTGCCTTTTCCGTACCCGTTTCCATATCCTTGTGAACCCAAGAACATTGTTCACGGATATTGGCAATTTCCACCATATAGGGGTTAATTCCAGCAGACTCCGCAGTTTTTCTGAAAGTTGCTTCGTGCATTCTCGGAGAACAGGAACAAACAACAATACCTGTTAAATTATGTTCTTTAACAGCTTCCTTAATCATTTCCTGTCCCGCTTGGGAACACATATATTGATAATTGGTGGAAAAGACAACTCCCGGCTCATTTTTAAGAGCGTCGGATACTGCCTGTACATCCACCGTGCCGGCTATGTTACTGCCACACCAGCACACGAACACGCCAATTCTTTGCATTTCGTCTTTTCCTCCTTATTTACTGTATTTTCTAAATGCGCTTACAATTGCCTGCTGAGGCATATCCTCGTCGATAACATTTGGAATATCCTCTGCCTTTAAATGATTTGCACCTTGACGGCGTATAACTTCAAGACGAACCGCCTCGATAAGCTTTGCCGGCTCAACCCCTCTGGGGCATCTGTCAACACAGGCAAAACAAGTTAAACAACGATATATTGATTTGGAATTTAAAAGCGGTTCTATATCCCCGCTTTCAACCATATATACAAACTGATGGGGATGATATTCCATTTCATCGTAAGCCGGGCAAGTACCGCTGCATTTACCGCAACGCATACATTTTTTCGGTTCAACTCCGCTTCTGCGGATAATTTCGTTTTTAAGATTCATGCTTTCTTTACTCATTGCAATCCTCCTTTACTCCAAAGGCCTCAGCCAAAATTTCCGTTAAATACAGCACAGGAAGGTTACTGTCGTTTTTATCCAAATTATATTTGCAAAGAGGACAGGCCGTTATAATC
>CAZTEA010000236.1:0-2247 GCA_964612315.1 uncultured Oscillospiraceae bacterium
ATAGTACTTCGTGGGAAGAGCCGCATTTAACACCTTGGAGCCGTCAAGAGGCGGAATGGGAATTAAATTGAAAAGTCCCAATCCCAAATTCATAAACCCAAGGCTACTCAGCAATCGAATTGCAAGAAGAGCATATTTGCTCGCCACATCTTGAAAATACATGATTTCTGCGCCCTTCATAAAAACTCCATCCGAGAAAAACGCAACGGCAACTGCGGCAAATGTGGACAGAAACGCTATAATAAAATTACTTAACGGGCCTGCCAACGAGGTTAAAACCATATCGAATTTAATTGTTTTTCTGTTAAAATTCATAGGATTAACCACAACGGGCTTTGCCCAGCCAAAACCAAACAAAAACATACAAATTGTACCTATCGGGTCAAGGTGGCGCAAAGGATTTACAGAAATTCTTCCCATAGATTTTGCGGTTTTATCCCCTCGAAGATATGCCATTAACCCGTGAGACAGCTCGTGAACGCCCAAAGAAAACAGCACGCAAAATGTGGTTATAAGAAAGGTTAAAATACCCTCAGCGCCGTTTCCGAACCAACTTTGTAATCTTCCAAACATATATACAATCCTTTCTTCCCCAAGCTGCCCTTTTATATCAAATCGTTCTTTACTATATCCTCATAGCTTTCCCTTTTTACGACAATTTTATCCTCACCGTTTCTGACCATAACCACGGGAGGTCTGGGAATGCGGTTATAATTGCTCGCCATGGAGTAATTATATGCCCCCGTTGCCAAAACCGCAAGCAAATCGCCTTTTTGAGCTTTTGGAAGCACTATATCCTTTAAAATAATATCTCCCGATTCACAGCATTTACCTGCCACCGTCACCGTTTCTTCTCCCTTATCTTGCGGTCTTTCAACCAAAACAGCATCATATTCCGCTCCGTAAAGGATATACCTCGGACTGTCACCCATACCGCCATCAACGCACACATAATTTCTTACATTCGGTATCCGCTTTACACCGCCGACCGTATAAACGGTGATACCGCTCGGAGCAACGATAGAGCGGCCCGGCTCCATTAAAATAAACGGAAGCTTCAATCCCATTTCATCACACTTTTTATATACGACCTTCGAAACCGCTTCAATATACTTATCATAATCTATCGGAGTATCCTCATTTGTATATTTTATACCGAATCCACCGCCAAGATTAAGTTCCGAAAGTTCCTTGCCGAATTCTTCCTTAACGGTCTTAATAAAGCCCAGCATAACCTCTGCAGCTTCACAAAAGGGTTCAAGCTGGAAAATCTGAGAACCGATATGGCAATGAACGCCCGCAAAGTCAATATTCTTTTTCGAAAGAGCATACGCCGCAAGCTCTCTCGCCGCACCGGTTTCAATGGCAGCTCCGAATTTTGAATCTATTTGACCCGTTTTGATAAAATCGTGAGTATGCGCATCAACTCCCGGAGTAATTCGAAGCATTATTTTAACCATTTTACCGTACTTTTCGGCAATTTCTTCTATTCTGTCAAGTTCATTAAAGTTATCCGCCACAATACAGCCAATATTATTCTTTATTGCCAAATCAAGCTCTTCATAGGTTTTGTTGTTTCCGTGAAAATAAATCTTCTCTGCGGGAAAACCCACAGACAAAGCTGTGTATATTTCCCCTCCGCTTACGGTATCAATTCCTATTCCTTCCTCCATGGCAATTTTATACATATATTTACAAGAAAAGGCTTTACTCGCATACAAAACCAAACCTTTTCCGCCGTAATATTTTTCCATTGCATCCGCATATATTCTGCAATTTTGTCTGATTTTGTTTTCATCCATTATATAAAGAGGCGTTCCGTATTTTTCGGCAAGGCTCTTTACATCACAGCCGCCGATTGACAATCTGCCGCAATCATTTACATCAAGACAATCCATAACAAATTCCATCTTCTAAAACCTCCTGTCTTTTCTTAACAGTATATTTTACCATATATCTGTTTTATTGTCAAATTTTTATAACTCTTATTAAACTGTCCTTTGAACCCAAGCTGCCACAAAACTCCGTGTCATTTACACTCTTTAGATACTCTACGGTATTTTCATCAATCATCTCTCCCGGGGCAATTATCGGAACGCCCGGTGGATACGCCCAAATAAAATCGGCACAAATTCTGCCCTCTGCCTCATCGTTTTTTATAAATTCAAACGAAAGGTTTTCCGAATATTCGGTAACTTTTTGAGGCTCGGGATACCGCCTTTTCTCTTTTTTCGTGATTTCCAGAGT
>CAZTEA010000237.1:0-2226 GCA_964612315.1 uncultured Oscillospiraceae bacterium
GAATTCGCTCAGCGAAGCTTTGAAGAAATCGAAAATTTGAATTTATAATCCACCCCCCAACGGAAAATCCGTCGGGGGTTATTTTTTTAATTAAACACTCATTCCTGCCGCATAACCTGTAGAAAATGCGATTTGAAGATTAAATCCGCCCGTATAGGCATCAACATCAATAATTTCTCCCGCAAAATACAAATTTTTTACGATTTTCGATTCCATCGTCGCAGGGTCGATTTGATTTACAGAAATTCCTCCCGAGGTTATTATCGCCTGCTCTATGGGTGCAAAACCAGTTACATTCAAGCAAACCCCCTTAATCGTTTCCGCCAAAGCACGGCGTTCCTCCTTTGTAACGGAGTTCACCTTTTTCTTCGACCCGATTTTCGCCAAAGCTATAATCGGCTCGATAAGATTTTTGGGAAGAAGCTCGTCAAGAGAATTATCCAGATTTTTATTCATATTTTTTGAAAAATCACGGATAATGCGTTCGTCCAGTTGCTTTTCGGAAAGTGCCGGCTTTAAATCTATAAAAACTTTATATTTTTTCTCATCCATCGGGCGAAGGTGCGCCGATGCACTTAATATAATCGGTCCCGTTATACCCGTGTGAGTAAACATCATTTCTCCGAAATCGTCATAAACTTTCTTGCCCTTTTCGTTTAAAACTTTAACGGCTACATTTCTTAGGGAAAGTCCGGCAAGCTTCTTGCTCCATTCTTCCTCTGTTTCAAGAGGAACAAGAGATGGCTTTGGCTCTATAATTTTATGCCCCAAATTTTGCGCCCATTTATAACCGTCTCCCGTTGAGCCTGTTTTCGGATAAGAAACTCCACCTGTTGCCAAAATCACGCTGTCGCAACAAATTTCGCCCATTTTTTCGCAAATAACGCCGGTCACCATATCCCCTTGATGCGCCAAGTTTAAAACTTTGTCAAATATTATTTTAACGCCTGACTTTTTCACCCACTTTTCAAGAGCTATAACAACCGTTTTGCTTTTATCCGACACGGGAAACACACGATTTCCTCTTTCCACCTTTGTTTCAACGCCTATACTGTTGAAAAATTCTATGGTTTGGAGATTGTTAAATCCGTAAAACGCACTATACATAAAGGGAGCGTTTTTTGTCATATTATTTATAAGCTCCTCTGTATCTTCACAGGCATTTGTGATATTGCATCTGCCTTTGCCCGTTATAAGTATTTTCTTCCCCAAAATATCGTTCTTTTCAATAATCGTTACATTGTTTCCGTTATTTGCGGCAACTCCCGCAGCCATAAGACCTGCGGCACCTCCGCCTATTACAATAATATTTCTCATATATACCTCAATGAAATTAAGCGGCACAATATGCGCCGCTCAATTTATTATACATAATGTACTTTATCCTTCATATCCACCATATCGGAATCTATTTTATATTTTTGAGCTCTGCGATTTTCAAAGAACTTCTCCGCAACCTGACCGAAAAGTGCATAAGAAAGCACATCTTCGTCCTGCTCAATAAATTCAGCCGCTTCTTTGCGAAGCTTATCAAGCTCCGGCTCGATAAGGTCTGCCGGACGGCAAGTAATGGGTTCTTCATCTCCGATTACCATTTTTCTGAATTCCTCTTTAATAGGAACGGGAGTTCTTCCGTACTCACCCTTAACAATGCCCTTGGTTTCTTTGGATATCATTTTATATCTTTCGCCCATAATTACATTGAGAACAGCCTGTGTTCCAACAATCTGACTTGTTGGCGTAACAAGAGGAAGCCATCCCAAATCTTCACGAACTCTCGGGATTTCTTTTAACACCTCATCAAATTTATCTTCTTTGCCCTGCTGTTTAAGCTGTGAAACCAAATTTGAAAGCATTCCGCCGGGAACTTGATATTTAAGAGTGTTGATATCCACGCCCAAAACCTTTGTGTTCATAAGTCCAGATTCCAAATACTTCTCTCGAAGCGGTTTGAAATAATCGGCTATGTCACTAAGCAAGGAAAGATCCAACCCTGTATCAAACTCCGTATTTTCCAAAGTTTTTACAATCGTTTCCGTTGCGGGCTGCGATGTACCGAGTGCCATAGGCGAAATCGCACAATCCACAACATCTATCCCTGCTTCTATCGCCTTAAGATAAGTCATTGAAGCAACACCGCTTGTATAATGCGTGTGAAGCTCAATCGGAATGTTAACCGCCGCTTTAAGCTCTTTAACCAACTTTTCCGCCTCATAAGGAATCAGC
>CAZTEA010000238.1:0-2216 GCA_964612315.1 uncultured Oscillospiraceae bacterium
GGTAATTTCATCGGGAACCATAACCTCGATAACCTCTTTCTTCTCCTTTTTAACCTCGTTAACAGATGCCATAATTCCGAGAAGCATAAGTTTTTTGATAACTTCGGTTGCAGGCTTTTTCATACGCTCTGCCAATTCGCCGACGGTAATTTCATCGGGAACCATAACCTCGATAACCTCTTTCTTCTCCTTTTTAACCACCTGGCTCATATCGTCACGGCGGTTTCCCTTATTTGACTTTAAATTCTTCTTATTATTCTTGATTTTCTGCTTCTTAGCGCCCTCGCTCTTAACATTTTCGGGAATAAGCTCCTCAAGCTTTTCCGTATCAAGATGGTCAAGGTCAACAGCATTGGCTCTGGTATCGACAACCCGAACCTTTCTTGCCGCCCCTATTTCTTCGCCCAGTCCTTCAGATTCGATTTCAATGGTTTCTTCCGCCTTCTTAGCCTTTTTACCATTCTTTGCGTCATCTTTCTTTTCTTCCTTTTTGGGGAAGATAATGCTTATATCGTCAACCTGATTTTTCTGTGTTATATACTCAAACAAAACATTCAGTTCGTTTTCGTCAAGAGCACTCATATGGCTCTTTTCGGAAACCTTATAGTCACGAAGCACCTGAACCAAATCTTTGCTCGGTATTCCAAAGCTTTTTGAAAGCTCATAAGCTTTAACTTTCTGCATAATATCGCCCACTTTCTATAAATTCTCTGTAGTCTCCGCAAGCTCTCTTATCCTTTTTGCAAACCCTTCGTTTGAAACGGATAAAACAACCGCAAAATCTCTGCCAGTATAATTCCCCAAAATTTCTCTGTCGCCTATATTGATTAAAGGAACACCGAATTTTGCACACAAATCGGAAAAATTTTTCTTGGTGTTCTTTGAGGCATCATTTGATATAATTACCAGCTTCGATTTTTTGTGACGGAGTCTGTCTTCTGTTTTCGCTTCACCGACCTCTATTCGTCCGGCACGGCAAGCAAGACCTATCATTCGGAATATTTTTTCATTCATTTATCATATTCTCCAAGCTTTTGTAAAGCATTTTGCAATCGCCTTTAAGGGCTCTTTCAAAAACCCTGCGTTTTTCGGCATTGCAGATACATTGTTGTTTTTTGCATATATATGCGCCTCTGCCCTGAGCTTTAAATGTCAGGTCAATTTTCGGAACTTCACCCTTGATTTTAACCGCTCTTAAAAGCTCGTTTTTACATTTCATTTGCCGACAAACAACGCACATACGAAGAGACTCCATAAAAAGACCTCCTCTTATTCCGCTTTAAGGTCTATTTTCCAACCGGTAAGACGAGCCGCAAGTCTTGCGTTCTGACCCTCTTTACCGATTGCCAAAGACAACTGATCCTCAGGAACGGTTGCATAACAGGTTTTCGCTTCCTCGTCTACACGGATTGCTGTAACCTTTGCGGGGCTGAGCGCCTGCGTTACAAATTCAGCCGGATCATCGCTGTATTTGATTATATCAATTTTTTCACCTCGAAGCTCGTCGATAATTGCCTGAACTCTCATTCCCTTAGGTCCTATACAAGTTCCCACAGGGTCAACATTGGGAGAAGTTGAAGCAACCGCAATCTTGCTTCTTGAACCGGCTTCACGGGTAAGTCCCTTAATTTCGATAATCCCCTGCTTGATTTCGGGAACTTCAAGCTCAAAAAGTCTTCTTACAAGTCCCGGATGAGAACGGGAAACCACAAGATGAAGACCTTTTACCGAATTTGCCACCTCAATAACAAACACTTTATATCTTTCACCAACCTTATATCTGTCGGCTTTAACCTGCTCATTGGGCATTAACACAGACTCGGTATTTTCAAGTTCAAGCATAACATTGCGCTTTTCGATTTTTCTGACCATTGCTGTCATAATATCATTGGTTCTGTCCGAAAATTCATCAAACATCTTTTCTCTTTCAGCCTCACGAATTCTCTGAAGCACCACATTTCTTGCGGTTTGCGCCGCAATTCTGCCAAATGATGCCGGTGTAACCTCTCTCTCAACAATATCCCCAACCTCATAATTGGGATTTATCACTCTTGCCTCTTCAACGGAAATTTCACATTCCCTGTCCTCAACCTCTTCTACAACGGTTTTTCTTGCATATACGCTTATTTTACCCGTCTTTTCCTCAATATTAACCTTAATGTCGGAAACCGCACCGTAATTTTTTTTGTACGCACTAATCAACGCATTGTTAAGAG
>CAZTEA010000239.1:0-2204 GCA_964612315.1 uncultured Oscillospiraceae bacterium
GGCATTGTTTACGGACATTCTATGCCGGGTGGCAAAAACCATCTTTATTCCGTTAACCGTCGGCGGCGGAATTAACAGCGTTGCGGATTTCGACCGAGTTTTAAAATGCGGAGCGGATAAAGTCAGCGTTAATTCGGGAGCCATAAAAAATCCATGCTTAATTTACGAAGCCGCAAAGCTTTACGGAAACCAATGCGTTGTTATTTCCGCAGATGTTAAACGAGTTGACGGTGTTTTTCGTGTTTTTGCCAAAGGCGGACGAGAGAACACGGGTATGGAAGCGATTTCATGGATAAAGCAATGCGTAAACAACGGCGCAGGCGAAGTGGTTTTAAACTCAATCGATACCGACGGCGTTAAAGGCGGTTTCGACCTGGAAATGCTTGACGCCGTATGTAATGCGGTTAATGTTCCCGTTATCGCCTCTGGCGGTGCCGGCTGTATAGATGATTTTACAAAGCTTTTTAAAACTCTCCCCAAAGTAGATGCAGGGCTTGCAGCCTCCATTTTCCATTTCGGAGAGGTTTCGATTTCCGAGCTTAAAACAGCACTTAAAAACGAAAATATTCCCGTAAGGATTTAAAGGAGCGAAAAATATGTTGGATATAAACAAACTTAAATTTGATGAAAAGGGACTTATTCCCGCAATTGTCGTTGATGCAATTTCAAAAAAGGTTTTAACCTTGGCTTATATGAACCGTGAAAGCTTGGAAATTTCCGTTAAAGAGGGCAAAACCTGTTTTTACAGCCGTTCCCGCCAAACTCTTTGGCGTAAAGGCGAAACCTCGGGAAATTACCAAAACATCGTAAGTATTACCGCAGACTGCGATTTTGATGCGCTTACGGTAGTTGTGGAAAAAGAAGGCCCGGCTTGCCACGAGGGGGACGATTCCTGCTTTCATAATCCGCTTTGGGAAAGCGAAAATTTGCACGAATTTTCCTTGGACAGCCTTATGGAGCTTATAAAAGGCAGAAAAACTGAGAAAAAAGAAGGCTCTTACACTACCTACCTTTTCGAAAAGGGCATAGACAAAATTTTAAAGAAAGTGGGCGAGGAATGCACCGAGGTTATTATCGCATCAAAAGATAATGACAAAAAAGAGACAATATACGAAGTTGCCGACCTTTGCTACCATGTTATGGTTATGATGATTGAAATGGGAATATCTATCGAGGATATCCACCGAGAACTCTCCTCCCGTCATGTTATAGACCATAAAGTCAAGCAGGAGAAAATGACAAAATGACAACCGCCGATTTTCACATCCATACCACCTATTGCGACGGACAAAGCTCTCCGGAAGAAATTTGTCTTTCCGCCGCCCGAAAAGGGTTGAAAAAAATCGGTTTTTCCGCACATTCTTACACTTTTTTTGATACAAGATACTGTTTAAAGCAAGAAAATACGGAAAAATACATCAACGAAATTAACCGATTAAAGTCCGAATTTAACGGCAAGTTACAACTTTTATGCGGTTTGGAGACAGATTATTATTCCCGAAACATTCCATATGATAAGCTTGACTATTTAATAGGCTCTGTCCACTATATTAAGGTCGGAAACGAATATCTGAGTATTGATGACGATGCGGACATTTTAAGAAGCGGAGCAAACCGCCTTTTCGGAGGGGATATTTACTCTCTTATCGAAGAATATTTCCGCACCGTTTCCGATATTGTAAACAAAACAAACGCTCAAATAATCGGACATTTTGACCTTATTTCAAAGTTTAACGAAATTTCGCCCTTGTTTGATGATACGCACCCCCGATATGTTTCGGCATATAGAAGCGCCGCCGACAGCCTGTTAAAACACGGCATTCCCTTTGAAATAAATACGGGCGCAATTTCCCGGGGATATAAATCCTATCCCTATCCCGCCTTGGATATCATAGATTATATAAAGGAAAAGGGCGGCAAATTTATTTTATCAAGCGACAGTCATCACGCAAATTATCTTGCCTTTGAATTTGACAAATGGGAGAAATTTGCCAAAGAAAAACATCTAAGTCTTGTAACTCTTTAAATACAAAAATATCGGACACCCGATTGATTTTCACCAAATCCCCCTTGACAAAAAGGGGGATTTATTCTATAATTTAAATACCCCCTCGGGGTATTTATTTCTTTCAGGAAAGGATATAATAATGGAAAACTGCTGTAATCATAAAACGAAAATTCGCTCCGAAAAAGAGTGTAAAGGG
>CAZTEA010000240.1:0-2194 GCA_964612315.1 uncultured Oscillospiraceae bacterium
GGTAATGGGTCATGTTGACCATGGTAAAACATCTCTTTTGGATACCATAAGAAATACAAATGTAACTTCGGGCGAATTCGGCGGTATTACACAGCATATCGGCGCTTACCGTGTTCGTGTAAACGATAAGAAAATTACATTTTTGGATACTCCCGGACACGAAGCCTTTACGGCAATGCGTGCAAGAGGTGCGCTGGTTACGGATATTGCCATATTGGTGGTTGCGGCGGATGATGGTATTATGCCGCAGACAATTGAAGCCATAAACCATGCGAAAGCCGCAAATGTATCGATTATAGTTGCGATAAACAAAATAGACAAAGAGGGCGCAAATCCCGACAGAGTTAAGCAGGAGCTTACGGAACACGGCTTGATTCCCGAGGAATGGGGTGGCGATACTATCTGTGTTCCGATTTCCGCAAAGTTTAATCAGAATATTGACCAGCTTTTGGATATGGTTCTTTTGGTTGCTGAAATGAAGGAACTTAAAGCAAATCCCGACAGACCTGCAAAGGGTACTGTTATTGAGGCTCAGCTTGATAAGGGCAGAGGT
The DNA here is from genome assembly GCA_964612315.1 of uncultured Oscillospiraceae bacterium. Classification (GTDB taxonomy): domain Bacteria; phylum Bacillota; class Clostridia; order Monoglobales; family Monoglobaceae; genus SIG454. The sequence continues at coordinate 554 of CAZTEA010000240.1, forward strand.
GTTGTTGCAAGTATGCTTGTTCAAAACGGAACACTTTGTGTGGGAGATATTGTGGTTGCGGGAACAGCTGTCGGCAGAGTTCGTGCGATGACAGATGATAAGGGCAAACAGATTAAAAAGGCAAAACCCTCAATTCCTGTTGAAATTCTCGGTCTTTCCGAGGTTCCCGACGGTGGTGACACTTTCTATGTTGTTTCCGACGAACGAAAGGCTCGTGAAGTTGTTGAAGCAAGAAAGTTCAAGGCAAAGCAAGAGGCTCAAAATGCCAAAAAGGCAGTTTCTCTCGATAATCTTTTCGAACATATCGAAGAGGGTAAGATGAAAACTCTTGATATTATCGTTAAAGCGGATGTTCAGGGCTCTGTTGAGGCTGTTCGTCAATCTTTGGAAAGAATTACCAACGAAGAAGTAAAGGTTAATGTTATTCACGGTGCGGTTGGTGCCGTAAATGAATCTGATGTTATGCTTGCGAGTGCTTCAAATGCCATTATCGTAGGCTTTAATGTAAGACCCACACCGGGTGCGGTTTCGGCGGCTGATGATGCGGAAATAGATATCAGATTATACAGAGTTATATATGATGCAATAGAGGATATTGAAGCCGCTATGAAGGGTATGCTGGCTCCGAAATTCAAAGAAACGGTAACCGGTCATATTGAGATAAGAACAACATTTAAGGTATCGGGTGTCGGAACAATCGGCGGTGCTTATGTAACAGACGGTAAGGTTCAAAGAAACAGCCTTGTTCGTGTTGTGCGTGACGGGATAGTTATTCACGAGGGTGAGCTCGGCTCGCTTAAGAGGTTTAAAGACGATGTTAAAGAAGTTGCATCGGGATATGAATGCGGTGTAAGCATTGATAAATTCAACGATATTAAAGACGGTGATGTTATTGAAGCTTACATTATGGAGCAGGTAATGCCCGATTAGTAAGGAAAGGAAAATATAAATGGGAGCATATAACAGAATAGACAGAATTTCCGAAGAAGTGAAAAAAGAACTGAGTCTGGTTATAAGAGAATTAAAAGACCCTCGGCTTCAAACGGGTATGGTTTCTGTTGTTAATGTAAATGTAACCAAGGACTTGCGTTTTGCCAAAGCTTATATAAGCGTTTTCGGCGACGAAAAAGCAAAAAAGGGTGCAATTGAGGCGCTTTTGGGGGCGGCAGGCTTTGTAAGAAAGGAAATCGGAAGGCGAATAGATTTGCGTTATACGCCTGAGTTTAGCTTTGTTTTGGACGATTCCATTGAATACGGTTCGCATATAAATCAAGTCCTCAAAAATCTTTAATCGGGGTGATTTAAGTGTTTGAAAAACTGAAAAAAATGGTGGATAATGCCGAAAAAATAGCGATATTCACCCATGAACATCCCGATGGTGACGCTTTGGGAAGCTCCTTTGCTTTTGCTTTGGGGCTTCTTGAAAATGGCAAGTGCGCAAATGTGTTTTTGGCGGATTTTAACGGCGACACCAAGGAGTATAAGTTAATTTGCGGCAAGGACAAACTTACGGATATTAAGGCAAAGGATTGTGACCTTAAAATTGCCTTGGATTGTGCGGATTTTGACAGAATTGCCCTTGCTGATGAAGATTTTTCGGGTAATACGGCGGCAATTGATCATCATATTACACACAAAAAC
>CAZTEA010000241.1:0-2192 GCA_964612315.1 uncultured Oscillospiraceae bacterium
AAATAATACCTGTAGAATACGGGAAATCCGTTTTATCCGAAAGTATGATATTTCAAAACGGAGCGGCAGACAAATTTCAACCCATAGTATTTAAGATTTTCTTGATTAAAGCAAAGGAAAGAATGATACTTGTTGATGCAGGCTGCGTAACAATGCCGGGCTTTGAAATGACGGATTTTATCGGTTCTGTAAGAGCGTTGGAAAGATACAATGTCAAACCCGAGGATATTACCGATATTATTATAACTCACGGACATCATGACCATATTGAATGTGTAAACAGCTTTAAAAATGCAGAAGTGTTTATGCAAAAAGATGAATACGAAATCGGAAAAGGATATATTAACGAAAATATGAAAGTCACGCTTTTTGATGATGAAGCGGAAATTTGCGGCGGAGTTAAAGCGGTGAAGATCGGCGGACATTCAAGGGGCTCGTGCGTTGTGGAGATAAACGGCGATAATAAGTATGTGATTGTCGGTGACGAATGCTACAAAAGGGTGTGCATTGATATGAATATTCCGACAGGTGCTTCGTATTCTTTAGAAAAAAGTAAAGATTTCATCCGAAAATACGGAAATGGTGAATATAAAATTTTGATATGCCACGATAGTGATGATATGTAAAAAAACTGCTTTGCCAAGGCAAAGCAGTTTTTTACATATTGAATTGCGTTGCACTTGAAAAACAGAGCGTGGTGTGTTATAATTGACACATAGCAGAATTTTATTGCATAAAATTCTTAAAGCCTATCGACTTTTACGGATATATTTGGGGGGGATAGTGTTTGAAATCAACGGAAGAAAGGCTTAGGTCTTATGAGCCCTTGTGGGAAAATTGGTATTACACAGGAGAGCTTTTGGGACAGGGCGGAATGTCGGGAGTATTTGAAATTATGTCCGAGGCTACGGGCGAAAAGGAATTTTCGGCTTTAAAGGTTGTAACCGTAGAGCGAATAAAAGACGGAAAAGTGCAAATTCCCGCCAATGCTTTAAATGAAATCAATATATTGCGCTCGCTTTCGGATTGCCCGAATATAGTTCATTATTACGACAGCACCAATAGAGAAATCCGTGATGAGAACGGTAATTTGGCAGGGATGGACATTCTTGTGAGAATGGAAAAGCTGAAATCCCTGACCGAGGGCAGTAAGCTTGACGAAAAGCAGGTTATAAAACTGGCAACGGATATGTGTAACGCAATTTCAAGTGCCGCTGAAAGGGGCATTATCCACAGAGATATTAAGCCTCAGAATATTTTTATGGACAGTAAAAACAACTATAAGCTCGGCGATTTCGGTGTTGCGAAAATTGTGTCAGAGGCTTCTGTTACATACACAAAGGATATAGGAACTTTGGCATATGCCGCTCCCGAAATTTGCGGTGAAACAGGTGAGGGCGGATATGACGCAACCTCCGATATATACAGCTTGGGACTTGTTTTGTATGTGTTTTTAAATAACGGGGATATGCCGTTTGCCGACAGCTGTGAGTCTCTTAGAGAAGCGGTTTTTAAAAGAGTAAGAGGCGGTGTTTTTCCTCCTCCGAAGCAGGGTGGTAAAAAATTAAAGAGCATTGTGATGCGTGCCTGTGATTTTGACCCCAAAAGGAGATATAAAACGGCAAATGAAATGCTTGAAGATTTAAAAATATTGGCAGACGGCGGAAAAAAATATATAATCGACCCGTTTGCGACTCTTAACGCCAACGAGGACGGCGAAGAAATTGCAATTCTTGCGGAAATTGTTTCTTCATCGGCAAAGCCTGCCGTAAAAGAAAAAGCGGCAAAGGGCGGATTAAAAATTTCTGTTGGCGGTGCGGGGAAGGCAGCACCGAAAAAGGTCGAGAAAAAAGTCGAAAAATTTCCTGTGCACCCCGAAAGAGATAAAAAAATCGAAAACACCGGGTCGAAACTTAAAATGTCTTTTGGAAAAGTCGAAAAGAGTGCAGATATAAAAGAAGCTCCGAAAGCGGCGGAGGCAAAGACCGAGAAGCTTTCGGACTCAAAAGGCGCATCAAAACTCAAAATCAGTATAAATATGACAGAGCCGAAAACTTCAAAGGCTTCTGATGAAGCGAAAAAAATCGATGAACTTGCCACTCGGGAAGCCAAGGCGAAGGCAGCGGAAAAACCGAAAGAGGATAAGGGCTTGTTCAAAGCGCCGGAATTATAGGGGAGTTTAAGGAGAGATA
>CAZTEA010000242.1:0-2186 GCA_964612315.1 uncultured Oscillospiraceae bacterium
GTTATGGACAGATGCGTTAAAACATACATTGACGATGCCGGAACCTACAGCACACTTCCCGAAGGCAGCGTTATTATCCGAGGAGAAGGCGTTATCCTTGCAAATGCCGAAATTTCGGGCGATTTAATAATTGCCGAAGGTGCAAAGGACGGCGCAACTCTTAAAGGTACCGATGTATTCGGAAGATTTATTGTAAGAACAGGCAAAAAAACCGTCATTGAAGACGGAGACTTTGATTCCATAAGATTGGTAAAAGCCGGCGTTGTTGTAAACGGCAAAAACGCAAACCGCAAAATTATGTATGTTGTTACTGATTCCGAATTTGTTGAAAATACGGAAATAAGCTTTGGTAATTAAGAATGAGTTCTCGAATTTTAAATTGCAAAATTGCGGAATTAAATACCGAAATTAACATTTTGTCAGACAAGAACCGACTTATTTCACAGTCCGAGGGCTACCTTTGCGAATTTCAAGAGCCTCAAATAAAAATCGGCTTTAATATGCCGTTTCTTCAAAATCGCATTGCCGAATTGCCTTCGCTTACCCTTTCGGAATGCGAATACATTTGGACAGGTTACGATTTTGCCCGTCAGCTTTTGGCATATGACGGCTTTGTTCTGCACGCCTCCGCCGTTTCGTATAAAAACAAAGCATATTTGTTTTCAGCCCCCTGCGGCACAGGCAAATCCACGCACACCACAATTTGGCAAAGGGTATTCGGCGCAGATGCGGTTATCATCAACGACGATAAACCGGCTCTCCGCTTAATTGACGGCAAGCTGCTGGTTTTCGGTACACCTTGGAGCGGAAAAACCGATTTAAACAACAATATTTCATCGCCACTCGGCGGAATTTGTTTTATTTCCCGTTCTGACAAAAATCATATTGAAAAGGCAGACAAAAGAAGTGCCGTTTATTTACTGCTTAGCCAAACAATGCGGCATCCGAAAAAAGAGTTTATGGAACAGCTTCTTGATTTTTTTGACAAAATCCTCGATAACATTCCCGTTTTTAAAATGGGATGCAATATGGAGGATAGTGCGGCAATTACCGCATACGAATATATGAACAAAAACAGTAAAGGAGACGATTTTTATGAAGATTAAATCCGGATATATGCTTCGTGAAGTTGCCGGTTACAGCGTGGTTGTTGCCGTCGGAACCGACACTATGGATTTTAACGGAATGATTAACCTTAACGACAGCGGCGCTTTTTTATGGAAGTTGCTTGAAAAGGGAGCGAGCGAAGCCGAACTTCTTGACGCTTTGCTTGCCGAATACGAGGTGGACGAAGCAACCGCAAAGAGCGATATTTCCATATTTTTAAATAAAATGCGTGAGGCGGAGTTGTTGGATGAGTAAGGATATAAAGCAAGTATCCATAGACGATATGCTTCCCCTTATGGAGGAACAACTTAAATGCGGCGGAACGGTTGTGTTTAAACCCAAGGGAACAAGTATGCTTCCTTTAATTCGTCAGGGAATTGACAGCGTTGCAATTGTCAAAAATACCACGCATCTGAAAAAATATGACATTCCCCTTTATCGCCGTGAAGACAAAAGCTTTATTCTTCACAGAATAGTCAAGGTTCATTCCGACGAAACTTATTCCATGTGCGGCGATAATCAAGTTGTTTTTGAAACGGGAATTTCCGATGAAAACATTATCGGTGTTGCTTGCGGAATTTACCGCAAGGATAAATATATTCCCCTTTCCTCTTTCAGAATGAAATTATACTGCCGACAGTTGTTTTTTAAAAGATTATGGCGCAAAAGTTTTTTACGCCGTGCTGTCAAATGGGGGCTTAGAAAATGCAAAAGAACAAAATAAAAGATAAAGACACTATAAAATGGATTTACAAATCCGCAAAAAAACAGCTCCCCGCTGTTTTTTTGTTAGTGCTCGCAAATGCTTTAATGTCGTTTTTGGGAGTTGTTTTTGCTTTTAAATGCAGTTCTGTTATTGACTGTGCCGTAAATTCGGACAAAAACGGTCTTATCTCGGCACTTCTTTTTCTTGTGCTTCTTATTGCAATTCAAATTTTTGTTCGAATTACCTGTCAAAATTTGTCCGTCAGAATAAGCGCAAAAACGGAAATTGCATTCAAAAGCAAGCTTTTCGGTAATATTATGCGCAAAGATTACAGCAAAATCACCGCATATCACAGCGGCGAACTGCTTACAAG
>CAZTEA010000243.1:0-2184 GCA_964612315.1 uncultured Oscillospiraceae bacterium
CGGGAACGGATATCGGTGCGCAGTACGGGGCGACGGTTATTGCGGCGGCATCCGGCACGGTGCGCTATTCGGGCTGGAACGGCGGCTACGGCAACTGTGTTATAATTGACCATGGCGGCGGCCGTTCGACTCTTTATGCTCATATGAGCTCGATTGCTGTTTCTTCGGGACAATCTGTTTCGGCAGGTCAGACCGTGGGTAGGGTCGGTTCAACCGGTAATTCCACAGGCCCGCATCTTCATTTTGAAGTTTTGATAAATGGTACTGCCGTTAATCCCATGCAGTATTTTTAAAGAATAAGTGACATATAATTAAATAGCAGATAGAGCGGTGCTTTTGCAACTTCGCAAACGCTCTATTTGTTTTTATTGTAAAGAGGTGCTAAAATGGAAGAAAATCAGTTTAATCAAGAGGCGGAGGAAAAGGCATTAACATACGAAAGTAATAATGAGGGAAATACCAAGCGAAAGGGGCGAATCCCTGTTGCGGTTGCGGCTGTCATAACTGCGGCGGCAATGGTTATAGGCGGTTGCTTGGGATGCTTTGGAACTTTGATGGTTATGAAGCACAGCGGTTACAATGAGCTTGGACTCAGCCGTGAAAATTGGGAAAAGCTTAAATGGGGTATGAGAGTCGTTGATTCAACATACAACGGCAAAATTGACGAAAAAGAATTAACGGACGGAATGCTTATGGGAATGAGCATTGCTCTTGATGAATACAGCATATATATGCCTAAAAAAAGTGCGGAGGAATTTCTTAAATCCGTGGACGGTGATGAAGAATATTCCGGCTTGGGCTTATATTTGCAAAATGACACAGCTAGCAATACGATAAAAGTTATGACGGCTTTGAACCACTCTCCGGCACAAGCGGCAGGACTGAAAACCGGCGATATTATATCGGCTGTTGACGGAACCGTGGTTACGGGCGACGATTTGGATAAAGCTTCGGAAATGATGAAGGGCAAAGAGGGAACTTCGGTAAAACTAACTGTTATAAAAGGCGACACAGGCTTAACGGAGGAAATTGAAATTGTCCGTGAAAAAATAAAAATGCAAACCGTATATACAAAAATGGCGGATGAAAAAATTGGATATATTCAAATAACTCAGTTCGGAGCAAACACGCAAACCGAATTTATCGAGGGGTATAACGGTTTGTGCGATGAAGGAATGGAGAAACTTATTATAGATCTTCGTGATAATCCGGGTGGTTATTTGGAAATTGCAACGGGAATTGCCGATATATTCCTTCCCGAGGGCAAATTGATTGTGTATACTCAAAATAAAAACGGTGAAAAGGTTGAATACAAAGCGAAAGCAACCGAACACAAAATCGAAACGGTGATTCTTGCAAACGGTGGAACGGCAAGTGCAAGCGAGGTGTTAATAGGCGCTCTTTGTGATAATGGTAAGGCAACCTTGGTAGGTACTAAAACTTACGGAAAAGGCGTAACACAGGCAATGGTTCCCCATGAAGACGGAAGTGTGTTTAAAGTTACCGATTCGAAATATTATACGCCAAAGGGTGTTTGTATTGACAAAAAAGGAATAAATCCGGATATCGAGGTTCAGTATTCGGGAGTGGGCGACAGCCAGCTTGATGCGGCGATAGAGACGTTAAAATAGTTTGACCGTTGGGATTGTTTCAGGGTGCAAAGGTGAAAAAATGCCGAAAGGCATAAAGAAGAGAGTTAAGATTTTAAGGCTTTCGGAGGATATTGTCGCTGCCGAAATTCCGATTTGGGAAGAAAAATTCGGAACAATGAATATCTCTAAGCTTAAAAAGCAAGTAAAGAAGGCGAAAAGAGCGCTCGAAGACTGTGCGGTAACGGAAATTTTGCTGACTAATTCTTTAAGAGAAGCTTTGAATGAGCCGAAGTTTGATTTAAAAAGCTGTTTTTTCGAATTGGCTCATAAAATAGTTTTATGGGCGGCAAAAAAGTATAAAATCAAATATCCGTTTAACTTGGCTTTGAGACAGGAAAATCCAAACTTTGCGGGATTTTATACGGTTCAAAAACTGATTTATGATTGCGGAGATTTTGCTTTGCTTACCGATAAAATCCAAAAAGGGAGCAGGTTTTGCGAAAAAATTCTGGAGGAGTACGGAGCGGCAGCGGAAATTTTGCCGTATAATACCGTGTTTTATCGAGGGATTACCGTTGACTTGGATAAAAGC
>CAZTEA010000244.1:0-2183 GCA_964612315.1 uncultured Oscillospiraceae bacterium
TAGGATAAGGGCTTGTTCAAAGCGCCGGAATTATAGGGGAGTTTAAGGAGAGATAAATGCTAAAAACACCAGCTGATTTAAAATCGTCGGGAAGCCGCAGTACTCCTTTGAAGGGCTGTCTTATGATTCTTGACGGAACAAAAAACGAAATAAATATTGTTTCTTTGCAAAAAAATATGACTTTGGGAAGACCGTCTCCGAAAAATGTGCCGGATATTCCGATAAACTCGCCCATTGTGTCGAGAAAACAAGGCAGGTTCACCGTAACGGCGGAGGGCTTTTTCTACAGCGATACCGAAAGTCTTAACGGAACTTATATAAACGGGGTTCTTTTTGAGGGCAATGAAACGCCTGTAGAGCTTAATGACGGGGATATTATAAAAATAGACCGAAAAAATTCGGTGTATCCCCATAAAGACTCGGTGGTTATGGTGTTTTCAACCTCCTTCGATACCCGTTCGAAATGGAGAAAGCAACGATTTGTCGTAGGCACGGCGGTACAATTCGGCAGAAACGGAGCGGGAATGCCCGAAACAAATCCCGCTAAAATGGCGGTAAGATGTGCGGGATTTTCTTTTAATAAAACCGATGGGTTATTCGAGAATTTTTACGGTGCACGGGATATATTTCTTAATAATTTGCCGGCGGAAAGAAAATCGACAATCCGTTTAAATGATGTGGTTAAAATCGGACGGGATTATATTTTTTGTTGTAAAAACGAACTTTTATACAGCGTGTGCCTTGCCACGGATTCGGGTCTTATTGTGGATATTAAAGAAACCAATGTGGCAGAGGGCTTAACCAAGAAAACTCTTTTAAAGGATATATACGCACAAGTGGACCGAGGCGATTTCACCCTGATTATCGGCGGAAGCGGCGCAGGAAAATCAACTCTTATAAATTCCATTTTGGGTAAATACAAAATGAATGGCACAATAATGCTGGGAGGACAAAGGGTTACGGCGGGAAGTGCAATTGCTTCGAGGATTGCTTATGTTCCGCAAACGCTTCCGTTAAGAAAGGAAGAGCGTTTAATTGATGTGGTAAGAGATACCGCAATTTTGAGAATGAACGGGAAAATGACCAATAAAGAGCGTGAGCAGTTTATAATGGAAACTCTTGATTCGCTGGGACTTAAGTCAAAGGCGAAAATGGAAATCAAGAAGCTTTCCGGTGGTGAACAAAGAAGAGCCGCAATCGCCAACGAGGTTGTAACCAATTCGGACATTTTCTTTTTGGACGAGCCCGATTCGGGACTTGACCCCAAAAGCGGTATGGAACTTATGAATAACCTTAGAGTTCTTTCAGAAAAAGGAAAAATTGTTATGCTTATTTCCCATAACTATGCGTCTTATCCAAATCCCGAGCGGATTTACACGAAGGTTATCATTCTTGCAAAAAGCAATGCGGACGGAATTGGTCGTTTGGCTTTTATGGGAAGCGTTAAAGATGCACTCGAATTTTTCAATGTGGAGTCTTTAAAGGATATAACCAAGCTTATTAACCCAATATCCGAAAACGGTGACGGAAGAGCCGATGAATTTGTGGAAAAATACAGGAGGATGACAGGACGATGAATTTCGATGATTTCAAGGGAAATATCAGAGTTTTGCAAATGGGAATTTATACTCGGAAATTTTTTCGTACATTAAGAAAGGAAAGCCTGATTTCCATTATTATAGGCATTATTATAACGGTTTTGGTTATGATGGTAACCAAAAAGAATATGTTTGAACGGTATGAGGGAACGAAATCGGGATTTTTCTCGCTTATTTGCGCCTGTATTTGGATTGGAATATTCAATTCCATTCAGCTTGTGTGCCGAGAGAAAAACGACATCGTAAAGGACGAATTGGACAAATCTTTGCATGCTTCATCATATATGGCGGCTCACTTTATATATCAGCTGGGCGTGTGCATTATTCAAAGTATTATTATTTTTATTATATTTTGGTTTTTCGTAAGCGAAGGCAGATATTGCGAGGGAAATCCGATAGCGTATCTTATAACCGTATTTTTGATTATATATGCCTCGGACGCCATGGCGTTTGTTGTTTCCTCGGCAGTTCCGAGCCCGATTGTTGCGATGACGGTTATGCCGTTGATTTTGCTTATTCAGCTGGTTATGGCAGGGGTGCTTTTTGAGCTGGAAGGCTTTGCCGAAGGGGTTTCTTATTTTACGG
>CAZTEA010000245.1:0-2180 GCA_964612315.1 uncultured Oscillospiraceae bacterium
GAAATAACCGACCTTGAGGGTAATGACCTTTATCCTCTTATCCGTGAAAGAGCAGTTGCGAAAAACGATTCCGGCGAAAAGCACGGAGATATGGTAAGATATGAATATATCAGAAACTTCGGATATTACTGCACAGAGAGTAGTGAGCATAATGCGGAATACAATCCGTTCTACATAAAATCCAAGTATCCGGAGCTTATAGAAAAATACAATATTCCTCTTGATGAATATCCCAAAAGATGTGTGAAGCAGATTTCTGGCTGGAAACAGCAAAAGGAAGACCTTCTCTCGGGGCAAAAAATGGAACATACTCGTTCCCGTGAATATGCGTCAAGAATTATGGAAGCTATTGTTACGGGAAATCCTTATAAAATCGGAGGAAATGTTATAAATACAGGTCTTATAACAAACCTTCCGTCAAATGCTTGTGTTGAAGTTCCTTGTATGGTGGACGGAACAGGTATTCACCCGACTCATATCGGATACCTTCCCGAAGTGCTTGCGGCAATGAACAGAACAAACATCAATCCGCAGCTCTTAACAATACAGGCTGCTGTTTCAAAGAGGAAATAAGATGTTTATATGGCGGCTATGCTTGAACCACATACTTCTGCCGAACTTTCAATAGATGATATTAAAGCAATGTGTGACGAGTTACTTGAAGCACATAAAGATGCCGGCTATCCTTGTTTGGGATAGCAACGGGGACTGTTTTTGAGGGGAAAAATACCCGACCGATTTAATCGGTCGGGTATTTTGCATTATATTTTTATTACGAACAGTTATTCCTTTTCAAATTTTATTATATCGCAAACTTCACAATCAAGAGCATAGCAAAGCGCATCAAGAGTTTTGGTGCTTATCGCTTCACCTTTTTTGATACGGTGTATTGTGTGGGCGGAAAAGCCTTGCTTGAAAATCAAATAATATTCGGTTAAACCTTTTTTGAAAAGCGTTTCATAAAAGGGTTTGTAACTAATCATCGGTATCACCTAAGATTATTTTATCATACTTAATCTATTGACAATACTCAAAATATTGAGTATAATGTAAATTGGTTATGCCCAAAGGCTTGCGGCGAAACAGAATGCCAATAAAAGCGTTAATATGCTTGCGGGTATATTCGGGGGCTGAAAATGAGGATATACGGCAAGGACTCTGAATTTTTTCGGAGTCCTTGTTGTTATAAGTGCTTTTTCATATGGTTTACGGCGTTTTTTTCAAGGCGGGAAACCTGTGCTTGGGAAATGCCGATTTCCGATGCGATTTCCATTTGAGTTTTACCTTGGAAAAATCGCATTGAAATAATGCTTTGCTCTCGTTCGGAAAGCTTTTTCACAGCCTCTTTTAAGGCAATTTCTTCCAGCCAATGCTCGTCCGTATTTCCTTCGTCCTTAACCTGGTCCATAACAAAAACCGCATCTCCGCTGTCGTGATATAAAGGTTCGTTTAAAGAAACCGGGTCCATTATGGCATCCAGCGCCCTTTCGACGGCTTCAACTTTAAGTCCCAGCTCTTTTGCAATATCGGCTGTGGTGGGCTCTTTTGAATTTTCGGAGACGAGTCTTTCTTTCACCGCAAGAGCCTTATATGCTATATCACGAAGAGAACGGCTTACCCTCAGGGCGTTGTTGTCACGCAGGTAGCGTCTGATTTCCCCTATAATCATAGGAACGGCGTAGGTTGAAAATTTAACTCCGTGAGATGTGTCGAAATTATCCAAAGCCTTAATAAGACCGATGCAGCCTACCTGGAACAAATCGTCCGCATTTTCGCCCCGATTGTTGAATTTTTGAATAACGCTTAGCACGAGGCGGAGATTTCCGTAAATAAATTCCTGGCGGGCAAAGGGGTCGCCCTCTTTGATTTTTTGAAAAAGCTGATTTTTTTCCTTTTCGGAAAGAGTGGGAAGCGTGGAGGTGTTAACACCGCAGATTTCCACCTTGTTTATAATCATATAAAGACTCCTTTTCGTTATTTTCCATAACATTATTGGTCGAAAACTCATAAATTATACGGCAAAAACATATATATAACCGAGGTGGAAAAATGGCGAGCTGCAGCGTTAATGAAATAAGAAACAAAGAAATAATAAACATAAAAACCGGGCAAAGGCTGGGCTATCCGGCGGATATTGAGGTAGATTTGGAAACAGGACGGTTGGTTTCGATTATTGTTTC
>CAZTEA010000246.1:0-2153 GCA_964612315.1 uncultured Oscillospiraceae bacterium
ATATTATATTAAATATAAACTCCAGTTTTATTATTGATACAAATTATCTTTTTTTTGGCATAGGAGGTTTTTTACCATGGAATATTTTTACGAACTTCATGACCACATCGACCCGGCACTTCCGATGACTTGTAACTTTTATCCATCAACAAAATCATTCGGAGAGCATTGTCACAAAAACATAGAAATGCTTTTTGTTACCGAGGGTGAGGGGACTTTTAAGCTTAACAATTCTTTTTTTTCAGCGAAAAAGGGAGATGTTGTAATTGTAAATCCCTATAAATTCCACTCAATGACCTCCTCCGAGGAAAATCCCATTCAATATATTTGCATAATAACCCACAGCTCATTTTACGAGGATTATCCTATTGAATACAACAGCGATATATTTGTTCAAAAGGTTACAGACAGTGCCGTTATGAATTTGGGCTATAAAATTTTCGAAGAATCAAGACTTCCCGACCTTCCTTATCGAAAAGAAAGCATTAAAGCCTATGTCAATCTACTTATTATAACGCTCCTTCGAAACCACAGAAATTTCGAGCAGCAAAATTCCGATTTTGACAGCCGGAAATACAGTATATCCTCCTCGGTTGTGGAATATATTCGCCGCAACTTCAAAAAAGGGATTGATGTGGATGTTATGGCAAACGATCTTGGATACTGCAAATTTCATTTGTGCCGCATCTTCAAAGAAACCACGGGAACCACGATTTTGCAATATACCAACAGTCTAAAATGCTTTTACGCCGAACAGCTGTTATCAACGGGAAAATATTCCGTTCATGAGGTTTCGGAAATCTGCGGTTTTGAAAGTGATTCTTATTTTTCGCTTCTTTTTAAAAAATTCAGAGGAGTTTTGCCCTCCGCAATAAAGAAATAATGCCATACAAAAAAAGATGTCTCTACCAAAATCGGCAAAAGACATCTTTTTATATACTCAGTCATTCCAAAGCTCGTCCATCAGCTTGTTTATCTTCTCTTTTTGTTTGTCTTTTTCGTCGTCTCTTTTGATAATTTCAAAAAAATCCCCCTCAGCACCGTTTTTTAAAAGCACTTTCGGAATGTTTATCTGCTCATCGTTTTCGGTTATAACAACCGCAAAATTCCCTTCAAATCTGTCAATTGAAAATATCACCGTGCGCTCCTCCTTTATCCGTTTCTTTAAGTATACCAAATTTTGCGCCGTCTGTCCATAAAAGATTTGATTTTTCCGCCGAACAAGCGGAAACCATTTTGCAAAAAGAAAAGGCAGACACTTTCGTGCCTGCCTTTTCTTCTGGAAATTGCTTTCCATAAAGGGAAATGAAAAAAGTTTGTTAGTTGTGGTATGCTTATATGATACTACATTTCTACAATTTTTGCAATAGTAAATTTAGAACATATTATCAAAAATTTCTATTTTGTTTTGTGCAATTCGCACAAAACTATATCAATTCAATCTTAATATGGACCTTTTTACCCTTTTTGATAATGATAATACCATCGTTAAATCTGTCTTCGGTTATCATTTCGGCAATATCAGTCACTTTTTCTCCGTCAACGCTCAAGCCGCCCTGCTGAATCACTCGTCTGCCCTCGCCTTTGGATGGAACAAGATTTGCAAGTACCATAAGGTCAATTATATTCATTCCGTCTCCCAAATCACCTTTTGAAAGAGTAAATGTGGGCATATTTGCATTTGCCGCACCTGCACCGAATACGGACTGAGCCGCTTCCTGAGCCTTTTTCGCTTCCTCTTCGCCGTGTACCATTTTGGTAACCTCAAATGCAAGAAGCGCCTTAACTTTGTTAAGCTCCTGACCCTCAAGCTTTTCATACTCACGGATTTCCTCCATCGGAACGAAGGTTACAAGCTTTAACATTCTGATAACATCACGATCATCAATATTTCTCCAATACTGATAAAATTCGTAAGGAGAAACCTTTTCGGCATCAAGCCACAAAGCCCCTTTTTCGGTTTTGCCCATTTTCTTGCCTTCGGAGTTTGTAAGAAGCGTAAACGTCATCCCGTAAGCACTCTTGCCCGCTTTTTTACGGATAAGCTCAATACCGCCGATAATATTTGACCATTGGTCGTCACCGCCGAATTCCATAACACAGTTATAGTCTCTGTTAAGCTTATAAAAATCATAACCCTGCATTAACATATA
>CAZTEA010000247.1:0-2123 GCA_964612315.1 uncultured Oscillospiraceae bacterium
GTCGGACCGAGACCGCCGCTTCCCCCTTAATTCAGATGTGCAAAGCTGTCAATATTGCAATAACAAAAACGACAGGTGAAATCTTGCCCGTCGTTTTTTATAGTTAAAAGGTTTAAATGTTTTCGAAAATTTTCAAGCTCCTGTCTAAAATTCCCGTTGTTTTGGCGATTACCATACCGTAATTGGTAATGGGAATCCCCCGGTTTTTCGCTGTTTCTATGCGATGTTTCATTTCATTGCTGTTTAGCATACAGCCGCCGCAATGAACAATAAGTGCATATTTTGACAAATCTTCAGGGAATTCATGCCCGCTTGTAAATTCAATGTTTAATTGGACATTTGTATATCTCTTTATCAATGCGGGAAGCTTAACCGTGCCGATATCCCGGCATTGGCGGTGATGAGTGCAGCCCTCCGAGATTAAAATAAAATCTCCGTCTTTTAAATCGTCCAGCGCTTTTGAACCTTTAAGCTGATTTGAAAGCTGCCCTTTGTGCCTTGCCAAAAGAATGGAAAAGGAAGTAAGAAAAATTTCTTGGGGAACTATTTTCTCCACTAAAGAAAATGCTTGACTGTCCGTTACCACCAGCTTCGGCGGATTTTTAAGATTTTTTAAAGTTTGCCTAAGCTCGTTTGGCTGGCAGATGAATGCAGTTGCGTTTTTGTCCAAAATTTCACGCAGAGTTTGTTGCTGAGGAAGAATTATTCTGCCCTTCGGTGCGGAAGAATCAATGGGAACAACCATAATAACCGTATCCTTTTCGTTTATTAAATCGGAAATTATCGGATATTGATTGCTTGAAATTACGGTTTTGGAAGCAATCATTTTTAAAAGAGCGTCAATGTTTTCCCCGGTTGCGGCGCTGACGCATATTTCGTTTTCACCGATTGAGGGTCTTAAAATATCACTTTTATTAAATACGGTTATAAAGGGAATTTCCTTATTTTTAAAGGTATTTATAAGGTCGGCTTCAAGGTCGGTTTTTCCGACTTCGCTGTTGATTACGATAAGAGCCAGGTCGGTTTTGTTGATAACCTGCATAGTTTTTTGAATGCGAAGCTTTCCCAAATCGCCGTCGTCGTCCAGCCCCGGAGTGTCGATAATCATAACCGGCCCGAGAGGAAGAAGTTCCATGGCTTTGTATACAGGGTCGGTTGTTGTTCCCAAGGTTTCCGAAACTATGGCTGTGTTTTGCTTGGTTATTGCATTTATAATGCTGGATTTTCCCACATTTCTTCTGCCGAAAATTCCTATATGAATTCTGTCTCCCGATGCTGTAATGTTAAGACTCATAAAAACACCTCTTAAAAACGGAAATCTCTTTGTCCGTTTTCGATTTTTTCCAAGTTGTTCGTTAAAATTCCTCGAGTTTTCAAATTGGGAACATTTTGAATTTCATGTTCAATCAAAGCGTTACCGATTTTTTGTGTTTGCTCCTCGGCATAGTCATTTAAAAATTCTTTAAGGGTCATAAGAGCGTTGGGATGACAGCAATTTTGTATTTGTCCGTTTTTTGCAAGGGACATAAAGCGGTCACCTGTTCTGCCTTCACGGTAGCAGGCTGTGCAAAAGCTGGGTATATATCCAAGCTCCATAAGCCATTTTACAACTTCGTCCAAAGTTCTTTGGTCGGAAACATCAAACTGCTCGGTATCGTGAGGTCTTTCGCCGTCAGTATAGCCGCCCACGGAAGTACGGGAAGCTCCGCTGATTTGAGAAACACCCAGGCGAAGCAGCTTTTTGCGTACGGCTTCGGATTCTCTTGTGGAAATAATCATTCCCGTATAAGGAACAGCAAGCCTGATACAGGCAGTAATTTTGGCAAAAGTGTCATCGTCGATTCCGTTGTCGAATACATCGGGGTCTATATCGGATGCCCTTTTAATTCGTGGAACGCTGATTGTATGAGGTCCTACGCCGTGTACCGCTTCAAGATGCTCGGCGTGCATTAAAAGACCGGCAAATTCGTATTTGTAAAGTTCTAACCCGAAAAGAACTCCAAGGCCAACATCGTCAATTCCGCCCTCCATGGCTCTGTCCATAGCTTCCGTGTGAAAATCGTAATTATGCTTCGGTCCCGTGGGGTGGAGCTGTTCGTAGCTCTTTTTGTGATATGTTTCCT
>CAZTEA010000248.1:0-2118 GCA_964612315.1 uncultured Oscillospiraceae bacterium
CATTTTTTCGTTTTGACTTACATTGATAAATAAGTCTTTTATAGCATACAACACCTGTGTAATTATTAAATTTTCTTGTTGAAAAAACACCGTACTTATGTTATAATAAATGCAACAGTTGTCGAAAAGCACCCGCTTTTCCGAAAATGCATTTATTGAAACAGGGGTGGAAGCAAGCCGATTGGCGTCTTGCACTTATGTTATAATAAATGCAACAGCCACAGAAAAGCAAATCCCGAAGGCGGTGAAAAAATGTTTAAAAAGCTACAATGGAAAATGGTGGTTATGTTTGTTGCCCTCGTTTTTATAACAATGCTTATTGCCGGCATCTTTATGATGAGCAATATTATAGAGGTTTACCAAGAGGATTTTATAAAACAGCAGGAAAATGTTATCGGAGGTGATTTTGCCGTTTCCCTTAAAAACGCACTTACCTCCAACGGCACCGAAGAAGAACGGGCGGCAAAAGCCGCAAACACAATCTCCCTTTACGCCGGCAAAATGGGGCTGGGCGTTGAAAGGAAATGTTATATTTTAGATGCAAAAACAGGAGAAATTATCACCTCTTTTGAAAACAGCAAAACCACTTTGGAAAAGACCCCCAATATTATTTCCGCCATGGCAAGTCAAGTCGGAGACGATTTTAGTTTCAATGCCGATTATATGGACTACGCCAAAAGCTTTTCCGCAGAGGATAAAGAATACATTGTGTATGTTAAAGATAACAGAAATTCCGTCAACTCCCTTTTGGGAAATATGCTGTCGATTATTGTAAAGGCACTTCTTATAAGTGCAATAGCCTCGGTTTTCCTTTGCTTCTTTTTTGCAAAAACCATTACAAAACCCATTACAATATTAACGGAAAAAGCCGAAGATTTTGCCGAAGGAAATTTCGAATCTCGGTTGGAGGTTTCTTCCCAAGACGAAATTGGCACGCTTATGGAAACCTTTAATTATATGGGAGGCGTTATGAACAGCGCAATTTCCGAGGTTGCGGGTGAAAAGCATAAAATCGAGGTTATTTTGGAGAATGTCAACAACGGCATTATTGCCTTTAACGCAGACCAAAAAATCATTCATGTAAATTCCGCCGCAAAAAAAATTTTTGCGGATTTGGTTACGGAAGAAACTATGTTTGACGGGTTTTGGAAAAGCCTTAACACAAATTTCTCGATGGAGGAATTTCTCTATCTCAATAAGCCAAAAACACAGGAAAAGGATATTGAACTTGACAATCGCATAATCAAAACCTATATTGTTCCGTTTAAAATCGAAAACGATAAGGTTGCGGGTGTGGTTGCGGTTTTTGAAGATGTTACGGAGCAATTCAATTTGGAGGAATCCCGCCGAAAATTTGTTGCGGAGGTTTCCCACGAGCTTAAAACGCCCCTTACCACCATCGGCACATATACGGAAACCCTTTTGGACGGCTACATAGATGACCGTGAAATGGCAACACATCTTTTAAAAACCGTTCACAGCGAAACGGATAAGATGACCTCTTTGGTTAAAAATCTTCTTACCCTGTCCCGTTACGATGCGCAAAAGGAGGAAATCCAAAAAGAGCCCTTTGACCTTGACGAATTGGTTCGTGATATTGTTGAAACCTTTAAGGTTGAAAGCGAGAAAAAAGCTCTCCGTCTTCAATACAATCTTACAACCGAAAGCCCCACCGTTTTGGGTGACCGCTTCCAGCTTGAGAGAGCGGTTAAAAATATTATTTCCAACGCCATAAAATATACCGATGAAGGTTATGTTAAGGTTTTTTGCGGTTACTTATACAACGAAGCCTATATAAAAGTCGAAGATACGGGCCGTGGAATTCCTGAAAAGGATTTGCCCCATATTTTTGAAAGATTTTACCGAGTGGACAAAGCACGCTCACGGGAACTCGGCGGCACAGGTCTAGGACTTGCCATTGCTAAAGAGATTATAGAAAGTCACGGCGGAAGCATAAATGTTGAAAGCGAATTCGGAAAGTTCACAAGATTTACAATTAAAATTCCCGTTGCAAAGTTTTAATTTTGAGAATTGAAAATTTCGAAAAATAAAAAAGCACCGATTATTATCGATGCTTTTTTGGTGCCGGTGATCGGGGTCGAACCGATACGGTATCAC
>CAZTEA010000249.1:0-2115 GCA_964612315.1 uncultured Oscillospiraceae bacterium
GAAATATCGCCTACCGGAGAAGCTGCATCTATTCCGAAGGTTTGGCAAAAACAAGTTTCCGACGGTCTTGTGCAAGCCATCGAAATTATAATACCGTGTTGGCGTCTGTCAGCATAATAGCTGTCACAGGGCTCGCTCAAAAATACTCTGTCCAAAATTTCAAAGCTCTTAACATCACAAGCACGAACGCCGAATACAACAAAATCTTCTTTTGAATTTCTTGTATCCACAACTTCGATTTCTTTTCCCGAGGTTTTAAATTCCATAAGGTCTTCGCTTTGCGGAAAGAAGAAATCCTTGGGACTTTTGTTTGTATTAAGAGACTTGCTGAGTTTTACACCCTTTTCCCACTTTTTGTAATCTGCACCGTTTTCACCTTCAACCGGAAGATAAAGCAATGCGGATTCCGAGATTTTCTCAAAAACCAAATCCAAATTTTTGAGTTCACACTTACGCATTACTCTCATCTCCTTTCTTAACGGCATCTGACGCTTCTATATCATCTGTGGTATAATCCACCAAAGGTGCACGACTTCCGGCAACCTCACCTGCCTGATATTCACCGTAAAATTCATTGATATCCTTAATAAATTTTCTGTTCAGCAAATGAAGGGGTATGTTTTGAGGACAAACTCTTGAGCATTCGCCGCAATCCGTACAGCGTCCCGCAACATGAAATGCTCTGATAACATGGAACATTTTTTCCTCAAAGCTGTCTGAAACCGCTTTGTTTTCAACACCGGAATTCGGATTGTCGAAAACACACTTTTCACAAGTACAAGCAGGACAAATGTCACGACAGGCGTTACATCTGATACACTTTGACAATTCACTCTGCCAAAATGCAAATCTTTCGTCCTCTGTCATATTTTCAAGGCGTTGAACCTCATCAAATCTGTTTGATTCGATGACTTCGCCGTTTTCACCCATAAGCTCATCATAAGCCACGCATTTCTTGCTCTTGCAAGCCATACATCTCTCTGCCAAAACCGACTTCGCATCAACCGTAACATCACCGTCATAAAGAGTTTCGACAACAATATCATCACCCTTTGAAGAAACGCCGACAATACCGTCGCCGACAATCTTCTTCGCCTTATTTATATCTACCATTCCCTCGCAAGGAATGCCCACAACATAAACATTGTCTCTGTTAAACCGATGTTCAGTTAAGAGCTGATTGAAGCTGTAGGTATCGCAAGGTTTCAAAAATACAAGGATTTTTCCGTCGGATTTTGCTGTTTCTTTAACCAAATATTTTGAGAAATTGGCACCGCAAAAATCATTGAAAACAAATTCCGCTTTAACGCTCTCACAATCCGAAAAAACAGCAGGAGTTATATCATATGCAAATTCGCCTGTTTTCCAGCCCAAAACACGGTTTACGGTTTTGTTTTCCAGTAAATCACAAGCTTTTTGTATAAGCATTTCACTTGTTATCTTTTGCATCGCAAATCCTCCAATCTTTTATTTTCGCCAAGCTTTGCAACAGCTTCCGTAAATTCGTTCATAGTTGCGGCAAATTTAGCACCCTCCGCCGCAGACACCCATTCAACACGGGTTCTTTCTTTCTCTATACCGAGATAATTGAGCATAGAGAACAAAAGTGCCATTCTTCTTCTTGTATAGTAATTACCCGAGGTGTAGTGACAGTCTCCGGGATGACATCCGCAAAGAATTACACCGTCGGCTCCTCTTTGAAACGCTCTTAAAATAAACATTGGATTTACTCGGCAAGAGCAAGGAACCTTTACGATTTTTACATTTTCGGGGTAATTGAGACGATTATTTCCGGCAAGGTCAGCCCCTGCATAAGAACACCAGTTACAGCAAAAAGCCACAATAAGGGGTTTGTATTCACCGTTTATTTGCATATTGCATCTACCTCCGCCATAATTTGTTTATTTGCAAATCCTTTAAGATCCATAGCCCCCGAAGGACAAGCAACGGTACAAGCTCCGCAGCCTTGGCAAACCGCTTCGTTGACGGAAGCAACTCTTCTTATCTTTGTGGTTCTGTCAGGCATACGGAATTCCTTATCAATATAAGTGATAGCACCGTAAGGACAAACTCTCTCACAGGAAGAACAGCCGTTACACATAAGCTCATTGTAAT
>CAZTEA010000250.1:0-2104 GCA_964612315.1 uncultured Oscillospiraceae bacterium
CTTCTCACAAAGGCGGTCACGAGGAAATTTTAGATGCCTTCGGCAGAGGTGAAGCCGATATTTTAATAGGCACTCAAATGGTTACCAAGGGACTTGACTTTCCCGATGTAACTTTGGTGGGTGTTCTTGCCGCTGATACTTCTCTTTGTATGGATGATTTTCGTGCGGGAGAGCGCAGTTTTTCTCTTCTTACTCAGGTTTGCGGAAGAGCGGGCAGAGGCAATATTCCGGGGCGTGCGATTATTCAAACTTATCAACCGCAAAACTCAGTTATTAAATACGCAAAAGAACACGATTATGTTAATTTCTACAATTTTGAAATTGCGGCACGAAAACGCTTGAATTATCCGCCGTTTTGCGATATAATATCTATAATGGTATCGGGTGAAATCGAAGATGCCGTTAAAGCTCAAGCCGAGCTTATAAAAAAAGATATTGATTCGTTTTCAAAAAACAACGATTTGATAAGTGATATTGTAGGACCTACACCTGCACCCCTTTCAAAAATCAAAAATCAATTTCGATACAGGATTTTGCTTAAAACAGCGCACATAGATGAGGTTCAGCCTCTTCTTTTCGACCTTAACCGAAAGCAAAACGGCAAACAGGTATTTTTAAGCATTGACATAAATCCGACAAATATGTTTTAAACGGAGGTTTTTAAAATGGCAATAAGGAACATAGTTAAACTCGGTGATGATATTCTGGAAAAGAAATGCAGAACCGTGGAAAAAATAGACGATAAAATTATCACTCTTTTGGATGATATGAGGGAAACATTGATCGAGTCCGGCGGTGTTGGTCTTGCGGCACCTCAGGTGGGTATGCTTAAAAGAATTGCTTTAGTCGACATCGGCACGGAAATTTTAGAGCTGATAAATCCCGAAATCATTTCAACCAAGGGTGAGCAAACCGGTCTTGAGGGTTGTTTGAGCTATCCCGGAAAATTTGGTGAAGTTACACGGCCCATGACGGTTAAAATCAAAGCGCAAAACCGTGACGGAGTTTGGATGGAATACACAGGCAAAGAGCTTATCGCCAGAGCCTTTTGTCATGAAATCGAGCATCTTGACGGACATATGTTTATCGAAAAAGTTACAAGATGGGCAAGCGATGAGGAGCTGGAGGGCTGAGTTTTATGAATATTCTTTTTATGGGAACACCCGACTTTGCCGTACCCTGTCTTGAGGCGCTTATTAAAGAATCCTACAGCATCTGCGGCATCGTCACACAACCCGACAAACCAAAGGGCAGAGGTCACAAATTGACTCCTCCTGCCGTTAAGGAATGCGCATTAAAATACAATCTACCCGTTTTTCAGCCGGAAACTTTAAAGAATGACAGCTTTCTTGAAGAATTAAAGACTCTTAACCCGGATATAATAATAGTTGTGGCATACGGCAAAATTTTGCCAAAATACATCATAGATTATCCGAAATTCGGCTGTATTAACATTCATGGCTCGCTTTTACCCAAGTACAGGGGAGCGGCTCCTATTCAGCGTGCTGTTATTGACGGTGAGGAGGAAACGGGCGTTACCTCAATGCTTATGGACGAGGGTCTTGATACGGGAGATATGCTCTTGACGCAAAAAACAAAAATCGGCGAATACGAAACTGCCGGCGAGCTTTTTGACCGTCTTTCCTTTATCGGAGCAGATGTGCTTATTAAAACCTTGGAAAAGATTAAAGCCGGTTCAATAATAAGAACTCCTCAAAATGACGCAGAGTCCACTTATGCGAAAATGCTTGACAAAAGCACCGGCAAAATTGATTGGAACAAGTCTGCGGCGGAAATTTTTTCGCTTGTTAAGGGTACAAATCCGTATCCCGTGGCTCACACCTCATACAAAGGCATGGTGTTAAAGATTTTCGCCTGCACCGTGGGAGAGAAATCGTCCGGAAAACCCGGCGAGATTTTAGGTACAACTGACAAAAAAATTCAGGTCGCCTGTGGAGACGGTCTTTCCGTTCTTATTTCTGAAGTACAGCTTTTGGGTAAAAAAAGAATGGATACCGTAAGCTTTTTGAACGGAAACAATATTGAAATTGGGGAAATATTATCTTAAATAAGGAGAATTAAATTTATGTTCTGGGGTATTGAC
>CAZTEA010000251.1:0-2098 GCA_964612315.1 uncultured Oscillospiraceae bacterium
CCCGTAACCGAGTCGACACGGAATATTTTTTTGCACCCGGAAAGTCTCAACCAATTTTCAGCCCTCTCGGGATTTGCTCCCTCTTGCTCCGTTTTGGTTACAATTCCTATAACCTCTCGATTTACCATACAGGTTATACAAGGCGGGAACAAGGAATATTCCTCTGTTGCACTGAGTAACAAGCCCACAATATCCGCCTCGTAAGAATAGAGCGCCAAAGCTCTGCCCAAATGCTGTGTTTGAGCGTATTCTCCGGGGGTATCGATTAAAGTATTGTTAAATTTTATGTACTGGGTTTTATCGTAGCTTATTTTCTCTCCTCTTAAAGCTTGAGTAAGAGTGGTTTTTCCACTTTCGCTTCTTCCCATTAAAATAAGTTTTTTCATTATGTTTTGGTTATAGGACATACGGTAAAGCCCAAAACTTGTTCGCAATACTCAACCAATGCCGTAAGCGATGCCGAAACATCTGATATGCTTCCCGTAACTATCAAAGTGCCGCTGAACCTATCCACAAATCCTAAATCAACACCCGATGACTTAATGGCAATATCTCCTGCAATTATCGCCGTTTCGCTCGGCGACATTGTAACAATGCCGATTGCGGATTTCGAATAATCGATTGCAGGGTCAAGTCCGAGTTTTTTATACAATATATCATCGGGATTGGCAATGATATGTGCAATGGTTATTTGTTTTCCCGGAACAAGCTCCTGAACTATCCGCATTTTATCCTGAAAAGACATTTCGCTGTTCATTTGTCCTATCCTCCTATCTGACCGTCAAGGCCCGTTTCGTTTACAATTTGAAGAAGCTTCTCCATTTTTTCGGCAGAAGGCGGCTTAATTTCCTCAAGCTCATATGTTCTGCCCAGCCCCTTATACTTGTCCGCACCAAAGTTGTGATACGGCAAAAGATGCAATCTTTGAACCGTTTCCAAACTCTTTGCAAATTCCGCTATTTCCTTTATTTCTTCTTCTGTATCGTTAAAAGTCGGAATAACAGGCACTCTTATAATCAACTCCTTTGCAAGAGCCGCAATTTTCTTTGCATTTTCAAGAATTTGCTCATTGGGTCGACCGGTAAAGGCTTTATGTTTGTTTGAATTTATATGTTTGATATCCATAAGCACGGTATCTATATACGGCAAAACTCTTCGGATAATCTCAAAATCCGCAAAAGCCGTTGTTTCAACTGCTGTATTTATTCCGTTTTTCTTGCATTCGCAAAGCAAAGCCTTTGCAAATCTGTTTTGACAAAGGAATTCACCGCCCGAAAGGGTAACCCCTCCTCCGCTTCTGCGGTAATATGGCATATCACGGCGCAAGATTTCCATAATTTCTCCCACCGTTACATCTTTGCCCACGGTTTTCTCTTTTCCGTTCATCTCCATCGTTTGAATTTTATATTCTTGAGATTCGGGATTGCAGCACCATTTGCACCGCAGAAAACAACCTTTTAAAAATACGATGGTGCGTATTCCCGGCCCGTCATGAACCGAAAAACGCTGAATATCAAATATTCTCCCTTTAACATCTGAATAATTATTTTCCATTATTTCCTCCGAATCAGAAGTTCATTTGCTCCGTTCTGTTTATGATATCGTCCTGCAAAGACTTCGAAAGAGTTGTAAACAGCGCACTATAGCCCGCAACACGCACTACAAGACTCTTATACTTTTCGGGGTGCTTCTGGGCATCACGAAGAGTTTCACGGCTTACAACATTAAACTGCATATGACTTCCTTTTTGATCGAAATACCCTCTTATCAAAGCAACAAAACTTTCCAAGCCTTCACGACCTGCAAGAGCTGTCGGGTGGAACTTCATATTAAACAAAGTCCCGTTTGAAGCAATATAATGGTCAAGCTTTGATACCGAATTTGCCGATGCCGTCGGACCGTTCACATCTTTTCCGGCAGATGGAGACACACCGTCCGCAACGGGAGTATGCGCATATCTGCCATCGGGAGTTGCCCCTGTTTGTGCACCCAAAGGAACATTTGCAGATACGGGATAAAGTCCTGCCTGATACTGACCTCCACGAGGATTTTTAAAAGTTTCAAGAGGCTTTGTGTATGTATATGCCACATCTCTTGC
>CAZTEA010000252.1:0-2083 GCA_964612315.1 uncultured Oscillospiraceae bacterium
ATCCATATCCGTTCCCAAAACCACAAAGTTTTCACATTCATCTTCGGTATCGTTATTAACCCAATAACCGAATTTAACGCTTTTATCACCCATATCGGCTCCCACAGCCGAATAAAGCACAACAAAAAATACAATAACTGCAGCCAAAACAATAATTCTATTTGCAACTTTTTCCATATACGGCATCTCTCCCATTGCATTGCAGTAAACAGTTGCGTGCTTCAACCGTATTCGGATGAATAATTTTGCCGCTATTTACCGTATGTATAATGACATTGCCGCAGGAAATAATTATTCCCTCATCTATGTTCGAAAAGGCTTTTTCTCTAACCTCTTCAACGCCGCTGAAATTTCGATTTGGTTCAATATAATCGGCGATATATATAATTTTTTCCAGCAAAGACATGTTTGCTTTGCCGGTTGTATGATAGAAAATTGCGCCGAAAATTTCATCGTTTATGTTATACAGCTTTCTCGCCAAGCAAGCACCGGCAGCACCGTGTAAAAGCGCCGGAGAAGATTTTGTCAAATCATCCGTCGTGATGTCTTCGGTGAGCTTAAGCATCTCCTCCATAGAAAGCTCTTTGGCACAATCGTGTAAAAGCCCCGCAGCATAAGCGTTATCGGTATTCTCACCGAATTTTTTCGCCAGCAATACCGCAGTTTTTGCCACACCCAATGTGTGCCGATATCTTCGCTCTGTCAAATTTTCTTTAAGATACTCACAAATATGATTGTATTGCATTGTTCCTTATTTCCCTATATATTTCTTCCCCTGTATAAGGAGAAATATCCTCTCCGAGAGCAAGTTTTTTTCTTATCATCGATGAAGATATATTAACTTTCGGCATACTTACCTTACAGATACGAGCACCGTACTTTTTCTCCAAAAATCTTATATAATCATCGATTTCATCTATGGTATAGCCATCTCTTTCAATCGCCGCAACAAAGGCATTTTCAAAAATCACCTGCGGAGTCATCCATTCATCCATATAACAAAGTGAATCCGCCCCTGCAATAAAAAAGTATTGTGTATCGGGATTTTCTTCGCTTAACTGTTTTAAAGTCTGCGCCGTATAACTTTTCCCTTCTCTTTTGATTTCAATATCCGAAACAGAAAGCTTTTCCTCATTTTTAACCAAAAGGTCGGCAAGCTTAAGCCTTAGTTCGGAATTCCAAACCGATGCGCTTTCCTTATGAGGCGGGCATCCGCAAGGAATAAAAATCACTTCATCAAGATTAAGTTCGTTTAAAGCGGACTTTGCCATAGAAAGATGACCTTTGTGAGGAGGCGAAAAAGTCCCTCCCAAAATACCCACTTTTTTAATAAAAATCACCTTCTAATATTTTAAAATGCCGTCTGCCTCTTTTTGAATTAAGATAACTTCTTCTTTATTATCATCGGTTTCGTATAAATCAAACTGACCGGTTTTGCTGTCCTTTTCTCTCACAATTGTAAGAGCACCGTTTTTCTTTCGGAAAAAGTCGTAAACATCTGTCGTAATTTTTCTTTTCTCCAAATTCTCGTTTATAATATAAAGATTTCCGCCTGTTTTATTGCTGTAATCACAAAGACAAATTATACTATTTTTCTCAACAGACAAATACTCGGGATTTATCTCAGATTCAATTTCATTATCAATACCGTTAAACACATAAAGCTCTGTAGTCTTTCTCTTGCTGTTGTAATTTTTAGTATACACAATATCGCCGTTTTTCAATACATAACACGAGTAAACATCTTCGGCAATTTTTTCATTTTCCGTAACGGAATCCCCTTTATACAAGCACTTGTAAAGAACGCCGCCGTTTTTGTTTTCATTATAATTGGAGATATAAACAACGGTTTCAAAATCCGCCGAGACCGCAAATTGATTTTCTTTTGTATAATTTATACCGTCGATTACCTTCTGCTCCTCCTCGCCTTCTGTCCAAATGTAGCAATCTCCCACATTATTATCAAAAAGTTTGGAATAAAGCACCTGTTCTCCATCATCGGAAACCTTTATTATACCGCTCATATTCGAAGCAACTTTTATAATATCCGCATTATCGGTTTCCATTCTGTAAAGGCTGTATC
>CAZTEA010000253.1:0-2058 GCA_964612315.1 uncultured Oscillospiraceae bacterium
CTACACCCGTAAATTTGGATCACACACCCGATTTAACGCCGGTTATAGGCGCTTCCGAAATTGTCGGAAAGAATCTTACAAAGGGTTCGATTGTTGTGTTTGAATCTACGGTTTATCCCGGTGTCACCGAAGAAGTTTGCGTTCCTATTCTTGAAAAAGAGTCCGGTCTTAAATGCGGAGAAGATTTCAAAGTGGGGTATTCCCCTGAAAGAATAAATCCCGGCGATAAGGTTCACAGATTGGAAAATATTAGGAAGATTGTTTCCGGTATGGACGAGGAGTCTTTGGAAGAAATTAAGAATATTTACGATATCGTTATTAAAGTGGGAACATTCCCGGTTTCCAACATAAAGACTGCTGAAGCTGTTAAGGTCGTTGAAAACAGCCAAAGAGATATAAATATTGCGTTTATGAACGAGCTGGCAATGGTTTTTGACAGAATGGGCATAGATACAAACGAGGTTGTTGACGGAATGAATACGAAATGGAATGCTTTGGGCTTCCGCCCCGGTCTTGTTGGCGGACATTGCATAGGCGTTGACCCATATTATTTCATATATCAGGCTGAAAAGCTCGGATATCACAGCCAAATAATTCTTTCGGGCAGAAAAGTCAACGACGGAATGGGTGCATTTGTTGCCGACGCCGCAATAAGAGAAATGATACTTGCGCAAAAAGCGCCGAAAAACGCAAAGGTTGTTATTTTGGGAATTACATTTAAAGAAAATTGTCCCGATACGAGAAACAGCAAGGTTGAGGATATCATTTCAAGACTTAAAAACTTTGAGATAGAGCCTGTTGTAATTGACCCGTGGGCAAGTGCAAAAGACGCAAAGAAGGAATATGGCGTTGAACTTAAAACTATGGAGGAGGCGGTGGATGCCGATTGTATCATAGTTGCTGTGGCACATGATGAGTTTAAGGATATGTCGATTGATGATATCGACAAGCTGTTTAAAGCCGGCGAGGGCTCGGAAAAAGTATTGATAGATGTAAAGGGCTTATACAACAAGGATGAAGTTAAAGCCAAAGGCTACAGATACTGGAGATTATAAAAGGCGTTAAATAAAGGGCATCGATTTTTCGATGCCCTTTTACTATTCTGATATAAGTGCCGTTACTGATAGGCTGCCTTGGGAAATACAGGCGGTGGTTAGCTTTGGTTTTGTTTTAAGCTTCAAAATTTTTCGCCCGAATTCCGTTTCAGAGATGTCGGTTGAAAATTTTCTGTAAAGCATAACTCGGTCAGGGTCGGTAGTTCCGCCAAAATGAATTATATCGCCTGTATCTTTTGCAAGCAGGTAAGGAACAACAATTTCTTCGCCGTTCCAGGTTAAGGTTGGGTAAGTGGGTCTTTCCCACGGTGAAAAGTCGGCGCTTGCATCTTTTGTAATCATAAGGTCTTTCATAATAAATTCCATATTTCCGCTTTCGTCCGTATTTTTACAGCCGTAAAGATACATTACAGAGTAATTGTCAGAGTTGAAATTTTCGGGAACGGTGCATTTTTTCTTGGTGCCGTTTTGCGTCAGGACAAAATTGGGTACAT
This sequence comes from uncultured Oscillospiraceae bacterium, assembly GCA_964612315.1. Classification (GTDB taxonomy): domain Bacteria; phylum Bacillota; class Clostridia; order Monoglobales; family Monoglobaceae; genus SIG454. The sequence continues at coordinate 1,550 of CAZTEA010000253.1, forward strand.
TGTCGGCTTTGGCAAGGAAAACGATTCGTCCGGAAAACTCATTGGTTGTGCCGCAGACAATTTCTTTTGTATGAAATGTCCAAAATATTTCGCCCTCGGAAAGATTGGTTAAATTAAGAAATTTTTCGGGAGTTATGTTTGTGCTGTTGGCGTATTGCTTCAATTTGACAGCGTTTTGAGATACGGTTATTTTCCCGGTTTCGCTGTATTTATCGGCAATTTCCAAAACATTGAATATGTTTTTGCTCGGTTCATACCCGCCGTATATAAAAATCTCTTTGGGTCGGGAAAGAAAGGTGTTGTGTATTGAAAGATTTTGACCGTTAAAAATACCGTTGCGGCAGTTTGTGATTTCTTGATTTTCCTTGTAAAGTTGAGCTGGACAGCAATTCCCACGGCAAAGTTTGCATTTGAATGCGCTTTTGTAAATAGCCATAAAATTTTCTCCTTGAATTTAATTTTTGTTTTTATATATATTATTCCGAAAATTTTATGGTATTTGTTGGTAT
>CAZTEA010000254.1:0-2040 GCA_964612315.1 uncultured Oscillospiraceae bacterium
GTGTTGTGCCTTTTTTAGCAATGAAAAAAATAAATGAAAGGGGAAAGTCTTAATGAAAAGATTTTTCAAAAGAATTGCTGCATTTGTTACCATAACTGCAACAGTTGCGTCTATGGGGACAGTATTTGCGCAAACAGAAATGGATAATATGAGATTTGCAGGCTATGATTTGTCAAATCCCAACAGTCCGAACAAAATTTACAATGAGGTAATTAACGGCAAGTACACAAATAAGCAAGTATTTGTTCCCGTAACATCCGAGTGGTATGCAGAGGGTTACGAGAGCGTATATCCTTATGCCGGATACAGCAGAATGTATATAGAGGGCAACAGACAGGATATAACTGCTTACAACAATCTTTTCCCGCAATGGGAAACAAGAAAACAGGATTATATGTGGGAAATTAAAGCTCCTTATGTAATCTGGGAACGCCAGCAGACAAAGTATATGAACGAAACATGGAAATGGGATTTCGGCAATGAGGCATTTAGCATTCCGGACGAAATTCTTAAAACCAAAACAAACAGAACGGCTCATGTATTGGATATAAGCATGAAGCCTTACGGTTTCGGTATATATAACACCTGCGGTAACTTCTTAAGTGATGACGAAATGAGAATGTATTCCGATTTCAGCGTAAAAGCTCCGAAGCTTTGGACAGATGCCGTGGCTAATGTTTTAACAACGGAAAATCTCAGCAAGAGAGATGCAAACGGCAGATACGAAATGACAGACGCCGAAATCGCATCGGTAATTCCGGTTGTATACAGTAAATATATTACGGCTCAGTTTGACACAACAGGCTCTAAAGGAAGAACAACAAAGAATGTTGCTTCGGAATACTTAAAGCATATGAACGACGGCTGGGAATGGGATTTTGATTCCTTCGGTATAAGATATGACGCATCAATAAGCTGGACAGCTCCGGCTTACGAAATGGCAGAGCCCTACAACTACTATCAGTATCTTGTTATAAACGGTGTTGTTATGGACGGCTCTTGCGGCAAGGACAGAATTCTCCGTTACACAGGCGGAAAGGCTTCTCCGTCGGTAACATGGAAGTTTGCTTTCTTCCAGAACTCTATTGACGAAAGCGGCAATATCGACAATTCCGTATACGAAGTTGTTGAACGCAAGTATATCGACGGCGTTCCCGCAGTTGATGAATATAATCAGCCTATATACAGAGTTCCTACAGGCGAATACGGTAACACTTACTTTAAGCTTAACGGAAACTTTATCGAAAAGTGGATTACCGACGATTCCGGCAATAAAATTAAGGTTGCAACTTATGAAAACTGGGGCGGAAGCCTTGGCGGTTTAATCAGCGGATATATAAGCGGCACAATTTATTGCGGTTCGGGCTTAGTTGCACCCGAGCAGTATAAAGACCTTCCGTAATATAAATACGGGAAAGAATAGGTCTTAATGTCGAAAAATGCCGAAATAATAGCATCAAATACCAAAGATTAAAATGTTTTGGCGTAAATCGGCATTAAACGGAATGAAATTAACTTAAACAACTTTTCATATCCCCAAAAAAGAGAAGGAGGCGATTTTTCGCCTCCTTCTCTTTTTGCCGTAAAATTTAGTAATTGTTTGCTTTAACTTCAAAATATCCTTGCGGATGAGAGCAAACCTCGCAGACCTGCGGGGCTTCCTTGCCTATATGAATATGTCCGCAGTTGCGGCAGACCCATACGGTGTTCTCTTCTTTTTTATAGAGTGAGTTTTCTTTAAGTTGTGAAATAAGCGTAAGATATCGCTCCTCGTGGATTTTTTCAACAGCCCCCACCTTTTTGAAAAGCTCCGCTATGTGGGTGAATCCCTCATCTTCGGCAACTTTTGCAAATTCGGGGTACATTTCGCTGTTTTCAAAATGCTCTCCCGAGGCTCCGCTTTCCAAATTTTCTAAAGTGCTTTGAAGCCCGCCCAGAATCGTAAACCATATTTTTGCGTGGGCTTGTTCGTTGGCGGCGGTTTCTCTGAAAATTTCTCCGATTTGCATATAGCCTTCGCTTTCGGATAGGTCGGCAAAG
>CAZTEA010000255.1:0-2001 GCA_964612315.1 uncultured Oscillospiraceae bacterium
CCCTCTGCATAATGCCTTGAATCCTGCTCGTTCTGTGAAGAATGCATCCCCGGATCATCTGCCACACAAAATACCAAACCGCCGTTTGTTCCTATGTAACTTACCGTAAACATTGGGTCTGCCATAACATTCATTCCCACATGCTTCATACAGGACATACTTCTTGCCCCCGCAATTGACGCACCTATTGCAACTTCGGCAGCAACTTTTTCATTTGGAGCCCATTCTACATAAATATCATCAAATTTTACTATACTCTCCGTTATTTCCGTGCTGGGTGTGCCCGGATACGAAGAAACAACACGAACTCCGGCTTCCCATGCACCTCTGGCAACAGCCTCGTTGCCAATCATAAGTCTTTTCATTTAGCCATTCCTCCTATATTTCGTTCTGTGCGGCAACCAAGCTTTCACCGCAATATATTTCTCTAAGCTTCGGCTTCTCGATTTTTCCCGTGGGATTTCTCGGAACATCTGCAAAAATTATTTTTCTCGGTCTCTTGTATTTGGGAAGCGCTTTGCAAAACTTCTCCATTTCTTCTTCCGTGCACGCTTTGTCCTCTTTAAGCTCAATTATCGCCGCCGCAATTTCACCGAGTCTGTGGTCCGGAAGACCTATAACAGCCACATCCTTAACTGCCTCATTGGTTCTTATGAAATCTTCAATCTGAACGGGATAAAGATTCTCTCCGCCCGAAATAATAACATCTTTCTTTCTGTCAACCAGGAAAATAAATCCGTCCTCATCCTCCTGTGCCATATCGCCCGTGTGCAGCCAACCGTCTTTTAAAACTTCCGCAGTTGCCTTATCATCATTATAATAACAAGTCATTACACCGGGGCCGCAAACACAAAGCTCGCCGACTCCGCCGGGCTTAACCTCATTATTGTTTTCGTCAACGATCTTAACCTGCCAGCCGTATCCCGCTTTACCGATTGCGCCTACCTTATGTATATTTTCAACACCCAAATGCACACATCCGGGACCTATGGATTCGCTGAGTCCGTAGTTTGTATCATATTGATGGTTTGGAAATACTTTTTTCCATCTTTTTATAAGGCTGGGCGGAACAGGCTGTGCCCCGATGTGCATAAGCCGCCAAGCCGACAAATCCATTTTGGAAAGGTCTATTTCGCCTCTGTCTATGGCGTCCAGAATATCCTGCGCCCACGGCACCAAAAGCCATACGATGGAGCACTTTTCATCTGATGCCGTTTGGATTATCCATTCAGGCTTCACGCCCTTTAAAAGTACCGACTTTGCGCCCACCAGCAAGCTTCCGAACCAATGCATTTTTGCCCCTGTGTGATACAGAGGAGGAATACATAAAAACACATCATCCTTTGTCTGTCCGTGATGATTTTGTTCTGTTTTGCAGGCATGAACCAAGCTTTCGTGATTGTGCAAAATAGCTTTCGGAAAGCCTGTTGTTCCGGACGAAAAGTATATTGCCGCATTGTCCTTTGGCTCAAGTTTTATCTCCGGTGTTTTCGAAGTGCAATATGTAACAAGCTTATCATAGCTTTCGGCAAAACTGGGGCAATCAACACCCACATAGAAAAGATGCTTCACATTTGGGATAAAATCGCAAATTTCTTCCACTCTGCCGATAAATTCCGGCCCGAACACCAAAACATCCGCCTCTGAAAGCTCCAAGCAATACTTGATTTCATCGGAAGTATATCTGTAATTTAACGGAACCGCCAAAGCACCCGTTTTCAGCGCACCGAAATAAACGGGCAGCCACTCCAAACAATTCATCATAAGAATCGCAACTTTATCGTCCTTTTTTATGCCTCGGCTTAAAAGGAGATTTGCAAAACGATTTGCCTTTCTGTTAAAATCCTGCCATGTTATTTCCGTTCTTCCGCTTTCCTCGGAATTTGGCGGAATCAAAGAATATTCCCTCCAGGTTGTCCGCCCTTGAGAAACTATATCGGGAACAATTTCAACAAGCGCCGTATCATTTGGATATTTGGCTTCATTTTGTTCCAAGAAATC
>CAZTEA010000256.1:0-2001 GCA_964612315.1 uncultured Oscillospiraceae bacterium
CACCTACAATAACTACGCCTTTGCCGGGCATAAAGCCTTTCATATTACCAAGCTATTGCGCTGTGCCGGCGCTGTAAATGCCTGCCGGGCGACTGCCGGGAATATTAAGTGCGCCCTTGGAGCGTTCACGGCAACCCATTGCAAGTATTACGGCTTTTGCGTTGATTTGAAAAACGCCGTCCTCCTCGTTTGTGGCGGTTATTACTTTCTCCTTTGTTATATCCAAAACCATGGTGTTAAGCTTATAAGGAATTTTGTATTCTTTAACCTTATCTTCGTATCTTGCGGCATATTCGGGTCCCGTTAATTCTTCGCCGAATTTATGCAAGCCGAATCCGTTGTGAATACATTGCCGCAAAATGCCGCCCAAGCTGTCGTCACGCTCTAATATAAGAATATCCCGAATGCCGTTTTCGTATGCGGAAATCGCCGCACTCATACCTGCGGGACCGCCGCCGATTATAACCAAATCAGTCATTTGAATTTTTCTCCCCCTTATTGTCGGTGTTATTTTCAAAATCGTAGCTGCTGTGCTTGGTTTTGCCTATGACAATTTCGGAAGCCTTGCCTGATTTTGTTACAGCCTCATAAGGAATACCAAGCTCTTTTGAAAGAATTTCCGCAACATAAGGCAAGCAAAAGCCGCCTTGGCAACGCCCCAGTCCGGAGCGAGTTCTGCGTTTAACGCCGTCAATATCACGAGCGCCGGGGTTTTGATGTATTGCTTCGACGATTTCTCCCTCGGTTACGGTTTCGCATCGACATACGATTTTTCCGTAACGGGAATCTTTCTTTATAATTCGGTTTTTGGTGTCGATATCAGCTTCTCTGAAAGCGTGAGAAGGCTTTCTGAAAGGGTTGAAATTTTCGTTTTCTTTAAGCTCCAATCCCGTATCTTTAAGCATATTTACAATATATTCCGCAATGGCTGGCGAGGACGAAAGTCCGGGAGATTCAATGCCTGCGGCATTTATAAATCCCTTTTGGGGAGAGGTTATTATAAAGTCGCCCGTGCTTCCCACCGAGCGCAAACCGCAAAAGGAGGTTATGGCTTTGTCGAAAGGAATATTTTGAATATTTTCGGCGGCTTCTTTCATAATTTTGTTAAACCCGTCGGAATGCGTTTTTGTATCGGATTTTTCATTCATTTCCATATCAACGGAGGTAGGTCCTAAAAGAAGATTGCCGTCAACGGTTGGAGAAACAAGAATACCCTTGCCCATTTTTGTAGGCGTTCTGAAAATTGTGTGCTCTGCAAGATTGCCGCATTCCTTATCCATAAGAATGTATTCGCCACGACGAGGGTGAACGGTAAAAGAGGTGTCGCCCGCCATTTTGGCAATATCGTCGGAATGCACTCCTGCGGCGTTTATGACATACCTTGCTTCAACAAAGTCGCTGTCGGAAGAAATTTTGTATCCTGCGGCTGTTTTTTCTATCTTTTTAACATCAAAGCTTAGCTTAAGAGCCGCCCCGTTATCCATTGCGTTACCTGCTGCCGCAATGCAAAGCTCATACGGGCAAACAATTGCCCCTGTGGGAGCGTAAAGTGCGCAGACCGCAGAGTCACCTATGTTTTCTTCAAGCATAACAAGTTCTTCTCGGTTAACTATTTTAAGCCCCTTAACACCGTTTTGTTCTCCTTGCTCCAAAAGCCTTTCAAGGGTTTTTTTGTCGTCGTCGTTAAAGCCGATAACAAGCGAACCGTTGTTTTTATATTTAACGCCGAGTTCTTTTGCAACCTCTGCCATCATTTCGCTTCCCTTAACATTAAGCCTTGCTTTAAGAGTTTTGGGTTTTGCGTCAAATCCTGCGTGGACAATGGCGGAATTGGCTTTCGTTGCACCCATTGCAACATCGTTTTCTCTTTCCAAAATACAAACAGATACATCGTATTTTGTAAGCTCTCTTGCTGTCATGGCACCGATAATTCCGGCACCGATAACTGCGACATCATACATTTTGGTGTGCCTCCGATTTAATATAAATAATATTTAATGT
>CAZTEA010000257.1:0-1981 GCA_964612315.1 uncultured Oscillospiraceae bacterium
ACTATGTATAAATCCTATAAATTATAACCCAAATCAAAAGCTTTAAGATTGGCTTCAAGGAATTTTTCGGGAACAGTCTCTTTTATAACCTCAACCCATTTTTCGTAGGCAATATCCGTATTTTTCGCCATAACACCAATAAGTACAACATTTACCGACTTAAAATTGCCCGCTTCTTCCGCAAGACTTAAAGCGTCCACAACTTTTAAATCAACCAAATTACCGAGTTTTTCGTCAATTTTATCGGGATATGTTGTTACCCCCGTGATAACCGGCATGGGATTGATTTTCTGATTGTTAACTATCATCTTACCGTCTTTTTTAAGATAAGGAAGGGCACGGTATGCCTCAAGCATTTCAAAAGCCAAAATAATATCAGCTTCGCCTCTGTCGATTATGGGTGAATACACTTTGTCCCCGAACTTTACATAAGTTACAACACTTCCGCCTCTTTGGCTCATACCGTGAACCTCGGAGATTTTAACATCATAGCCTTCGGATATAACCGTTTTTCCTATAATTCTGCTTGCCAAAAGAGTTCCCTGACCGCCAACTCCGACTATCATAATATTTTTTGTCATAAGTCTTAGTCCTCCTTTTCTATTGCGCCGAACGGACAAACATTTACGCAAAGTCCGCAGCCGTTACATTGTGTTTTATCGATTACTATTTCGCTACCGTTCCAAGAAATTGCGGGACAGCCGAGCTTCATACAAAGCCGGCACTTTTTACACTTATCCGAAACAATGCAATGACCTGTATATTTCACCGTTTTAAGAAGCGCACAGGGTCTTTGAGCTATAATAACCGACGGCTCATCCGCCTCTGTTTCTTCTTTAACAACATTTTCAAAGTTTTTAAGATCGAAAGGATCTGCAACAACTACACGCTCCACACCCACAGCCTTTGCCAAGGCAACCAAGTCAACTTGTTTCGTGGGTTCTTTTCTTATGGTAAGACCCGTCGTCGGGTTATCCTGATGTCCTGTCATTCCCGTTATGGAATTATCCAAAATAATAACCGTGTTGTTGCCCTTATTGTAAACAATATCAATAAGACCAGTTATTCCCGAATGAATAAAGGTTGAATCCCCGATAACGGCAACCAATTTCTTGTTAAATTCCGCACCTCTTGCCTTCGCCATACCGTGAGCGCCGCTTACGCTGGCACCCATACAGACGGTTGTATCCACACTTGCAAGGGGAGTAACCGCACCGAGAGTGTAGCAGCCGATATCACCCGAAACCACCAATCCAAGTTTTTTAAGAACATAAAATGTTCCTCTGTGAGGACATCCAGCACACATTACCGGCGGTCTTACGGGAATATTTTCACCGATTTCGTTAAACTCGGCGCCCTCTTCTCCGAGAACTGCCTTTTTAATCATTGTGGGAGTATATTCACCCAAAAGGGTAAACACATCCTTTCCGATAACCTCTATCCCCAGCGCTTTGCAATGATTTTCTATAACCGGGTCAAGCTCTTCGATAACAAAAATTTTCTTATGCTTCTTTGCAAAGTCCAAAAGCAAATTTTTCGGCATGGGATATGCCATACCAAGCTTTAAAAAGCTTACTTTATCGCCCAAAGCTTCCTTTGCATACATATACGCAATACCGGAAGTTATAACACCGATTTCTTCGGAATTGATTTCAACGCTGTTAAATTCACAATCCTCCGCCAAATCCGCAAGCTTTTCCATTCTTTCTTCAACAACCACATGACGCTTAATTGCATTACCCGGCATCATAACATTTTTTGCAATATTTTTTTCATAGGGCAAAAGAATGCTTTCTTCCTTTTCGTTTTCCTCAACCAAGCCCTGTGAATGAGAAACTCTTGTGGAAAGTCTTATAATAACAGGTGTATCATATTTTTCGCTGAGCGAAAACGCCTTTTTTGTAAATTCTTTACATTCAAAGCTGTCGGACGGCTCAAGCATCACAATTTTTGCGCCCTCTGCATAATGCCTTGAATCCTG
>CAZTEA010000258.1:0-1971 GCA_964612315.1 uncultured Oscillospiraceae bacterium
TTAAAGGAGAAAATACATGAAAGTTAGATCCGTAAAGGTCATTACCCTCAAGGTCGGTTATTTCAAGAAGCCATCCCATATGGTTAATACCGGCAATTTTATCTTTAAAGCCATCAACCTTAATATCAAGAGCTTCCAAAAGACCATTGGAGCAAACCTGAACGCTGTGGCAAAGACCTATTGTGTTAATATTTGTATATCTTTGCATATACCCTGTGAGCATAGCCATGGGGTTTGTATAATTCAAAAACAAAGCCTTGGGACAAACTTCTTCCATGTCCTCGGCAATGCTGCGAAGAACAGGGATGGTTCTTAACGCACGAAAGATACCGCCTATTCCCAAAGTGTCACCTATTGTCTGTCTTAAACCGTATTTTTTCGGGATTTCAAAATCAATAACCGTGCACGGTTCATACAAGCCCACCTGAATAGCGTTGACGACAAAATCAGCACCTCTTAACGCTTCTTTTCTGTTCTCAACACCCAAATAAGACTTAACGGTGCAGCTTCCTTCATTTATATCTTCATTAAGCTTTGAAATAATCAAGTTGGATTCTTCCAACCTTTCACCGTCAATGTCATAAAGAGCAATTTCGGCACTCTTAAAACTTTCCGTAAGCATTACATCGCCTAAAACATTTCGTGCAAAAACCGTACTTCCCGCACCGACAAATGTAATTTTCACCACAATTAACACCTTCTTCCCACCTATGTATTTTATACTATCACAAAAATTTTGTTTTGGCTATTGCAATATGGCACCTATATATGATATAATGTCACCTGTAGAGGTGATAAAAATGAGTGAAGTCCTTATCAAAAATATGTCCTTTAAAGATGTTAACCCGCTTTGTGCAGGGTGGGAAGACTGCACCCCCTCCCACAGCTACGGCTATCATATCAGAGATTATTATATTTTGCATTATGTCTCAACGGGCAAAGGGGTTCTTTATAAAAACAATAAAAAATATCCCGTCCGTTCGGGGCAGGTATTTCTTATTAAGCCGGGAGAAGTAACAAAATATACGGCGGATAAAATTGACCCTTGGCACTATATCTGGATAGGCGGTACGGGAAAAATGGTTGACAAGCTTGCGGATATGCCCGCCGTCTTTGATGTAAACGGTTCGATTTTTAAACAAATCAAGAACTGTGAATCTTATATAAATATGCGTGAATCTTATCTTGCAGGATGTCTTTTTCACATTTTATGCGAAATTTTCGAAAGCAGCGCCACCACAGACAGCGTTATGGCAGTTGAAAACTATATTGACTCAAATTATATGAACAATCCAAAGATTGTCGATATTGCGCAAAATCTCAATCTTAACCGAAAATATCTGGCACGATTGTTCAAAAAGAAAACCGGAGTCACCATGCAGGAATATATTACCAATCGAAAAATGGAAGCGGCAAAAAGACTGCTTTCATCGGGTTACAATGTAAACGAAACCGCCCAAATGATAGGCTATTGCGACCAAAGCTCCTTTTCTCGGGCATTTAAAAACCACTTTGGCGCATCTCCTTCTCAAACGCACATATAAAAACAGAGAGAATACTTTCGGTATTCTCCCCTGTTTTATATTAAAATGCCGTTACAATGGTCAATTTCGTGCTGAATGATTTGCGCCGTAAACCCTTGAAAGGTTTTCATTCTCCCCTTTAAATCCGTAGTTTGGTATTTCACCTTAATCTTTTTATATCGCTTTGTTGTTCTCGACTCTCCCAAAAGAGACAAACAACTCTCTTTGGTTTCGTAAGCCATAGAAGAGCTGACAATTTCAGGATTCAGCATAGTCATATATTCTCCGTCGCAATCAAAACAGATAATGCGTTTTTTAACACCTATCATATTTGCCGCCATACCCACGCAAGTTTCTTTGTGAAAAATTAAAGTATCCAGTAAGTCCCGTGCCACACTTAAATCATTCTCTGTGGCATTATCCGATTTTTTGCCCAATAATATGGGGT
>CAZTEA010000259.1:0-1961 GCA_964612315.1 uncultured Oscillospiraceae bacterium
ATTTGAACCTGCGACCTCTGCGTCCCGAACGCAGCGCTCTACCAAACTGAGCCACACCTCGTTTAAACTCACCAATTTATTATAACACAAACTTTTGTCATTTGCAAGTCTTTTTTGAAATTTTTTTCAAATTATTTCATTTTTTCCGCAAATATCTTAAATTCGCCTGAAAAAACAGCCATTTTTCTCGCAAGCCGAAGTAATAAAAAAGCAAAAACGGTGCGGCGCACAAGGCGCCGCATTCGCACTTTTCCGATTACTCTTCCTCATCAACCTCTGGCATATCCCAAGAATGATAGATATTTTGAACATCATCATTATCTTCAAGCATTTCAATCAGCTTTTCCATATTCTTTATATCATCTTCATTGGTAAGCTCGGTTAATGTTTTTGCAACATACTCAATTTCAGCCTGTTCAAATTCATACCCCTTCGCCTCCAACGCTTCACGAGTTGCGCTGAAATCCTCCGGGGAGGTGGTTATCTCAAAAACGCCGTCTTCCGCAGAAAAATCCGCCGCACCGGCATCCAAAGCGTCCATCATAACTGTATCTTCATCCATTTCGTCTTTCTTTTCGATAAGGATTATCCCCTTTCTATCAAACATAAAACCGACACAGCCTGTCTGTCCCAAATTGCCGCCATACTTATCAAAATAATGTCTTAAATCTCCGGCAATACGATTTTTGTTATCGCTGAGAGTTTCAACCATAACCGCAACACCGGCAGGGCCGTAACCTTCATATGTCATTTCAACATATTCGTTGGTGTTTCCCTCTCCTGCCGCCTTTTTAAGACTTCTTTGAATTGTATCATTTGGCATATTATTCGCCTTTGCTTTTGCAATAACATCACGAAGCTTGGAGTTTACCGACGGATCTGCCCCGCCCTCTTTTGCCGCAACCATAAGTTCACGACCTATTTTGGTAAACAACTTACCTCTTTTTGCGTCAATTGCGCCCTTTTTTCTTTTAATTGTTGCCCATTTACTGTGTCCTGACATCTTTATACCTCTCTGTCCGTTATTTTATCTGCGGTTAAGCCGCACAAATCACATCTAAATGCCATATCCCAATGGGATATGGCAATCTTTTCGCTTATCTGCCGTAACGCTTACGCAAAAGCAGCTGCGGCTTAAACTTATCTGCGATATCCGCCGTTACGCTTTCCCTCTGTATTTCGTTTTAAATCGGAAATTCTTTCGTCGCTGTCATGTTTAAACTTTTGAAGTCTGTCTTCAAAAGACATCTCGCTCTCATCGCTCTTTTTAAAACTGAATTCCTCCGGCTTGCCCGAAAATATGTAAGGAGTTCTCTTCTTACCTTCACGCTTTTCATAAGGCTTGCGCCCTGTGTTTTCTTTTTCGTTTTCGTTGGCTTTTTTAATTGACAGACCAATTTTCGTTCCGTCAACAGACACAACTTTAACTTTTACTTCCTGTCCGATTTTAAGAAACTTGTTAACATCGTCCACAAATTCAGAGGCGACCTCTGAAATATGCACAAGACCCGTTACATTTTCCTCAAGCTCAACAAAAGCTCCAAATGCTACAATTCCCGTAACTTTTCCGGTAAGTATGCTCCCAACTTCCAATTGCATTGTTTTTTAAATCCTCTCCGGCTATCTGCCTGTATATGTATAATTTATGTTACTCTGCTTTATTTACATCATAGTATACCGTTTCGTTACTGCGAACATATCCCATTTCACGGGCCTTTTGCTCCTTGTATTCATCGGTATTCACATTTTTTCTCTCTTCCTCAAGCTGAGGAGTTTTTCTGTTTTCATCGGCAATACGGCTCTCCCATTCGGATGCTTTTTTATTGAGGTTAGACATATCAATCTGTTGGTTTGCAAAGGTTATTCCGCCGTATAAAAGCACTAATATAAAAACAATTTTTCCTATTATCTTGCGCACCTTATCATACACCTCAAATCCTACATATCTTCTTATTATATAT
>CAZTEA010000260.1:0-1928 GCA_964612315.1 uncultured Oscillospiraceae bacterium
TTCCAAAACAGAGCGTGCCTCGTTTATAATAAATGTCGAAAGGGTGAAGTAGCCCAAAAACCGTGTAATCTTCAAATCAATTCCGAGAAAGCCTCCCAGATGACCGAAAAAAACCGCAAGGAAAAAGGAAAGGGCAATAATCAGCCAATAGCTGACCTTTTTGATAATTCCCCAAAGCCCTTTGTTTGAGTTTTCCTTTCGATAGAGCTTGGCTTTTAAAACGCCCGTTAAATAGTCGGCGCAGTTTAGGAGCAAAAATGCGGCAAAGAGATACCAAAACCTCCCGAAAATGCTTGATAAAACGGTAATAAACAGACCGAAAAGGTAGTTGATTTTGTTTGCAATTTTGTTCATAGCTTAATTATCCTCGTAAACCAGGTAGTAGGTGTCGGGGTCCTTGGCGGCAGCTTCAAATTGGGAAGCCGACATCTCCACAAGGCGGTGATTGTTGATTTTCAGGGCGTTTTCGGCAGTTCCCGAGGTTTCGGCGTAACCGCTTTTCGACGAATAGTCTGTGGGCGAGACAAGGTAAACCCAGCTTCCGTCGCTCATAATATATGATTTGTTTTCGTCGGTGCGAATGCAGATATCCCCGTTTTCCACCTCCAATGCGTTCATTTGAGATGCCGATTCGGCAGAGTAGACCTGGGTTGTGGCAATTGAGGGAATTTGGGACGGGGGAATTTTGCCGTCGATTAGGGTGGCAATGTCCGTACCCAGCATACTAAGCAGGTCGGAAAGTGCCTGTGCGGCGCAGTTTTCCGAGTGCTTTGCCTCAAGAGCGGATTTCTTTGCGTCGTCTGAGGCGTCTTGTGCCGTTTGGGCAAGACCGCCCACACGGGTAATCTCTTTCAGACATTGCTCCCACATATCGGGGGTTGGTTCTGAGGGGGCGGAGGCAGTATCATAAGCTCCTTTTGAAATGGGAAGCAAAATTTGGTTGGTGGATATGCGGAGATGGTTTTCACCGCTGCTTGTGCCGAAAACTCCCAAAGATATGTTGCCGTCCTTTAAAAGCGCCTCCGAGGGGACGATGCAGACATTGTTAAAAATGGGGACTGAAATGGCGCTTACTTCGGTTGCGAAAACGGCAAATGGAACAAGATTTTCCCAATCCTCAGACACAAAATCAAAAAGCAGGGAGTAGTAGTTGTCGTTGCCGCTGCGCATATCGGTAAGATTGCAGGGGGTTAATGTATGGTTTTTCACAGTAAATTTAAATCTCATAAAAATCACCTTCTAATTAAAATATTGTAAGATAGAGCGAATAAGTTACCTCGGGATTGCTCCATAAATCCCTATCCGAATAAAAGCTTAAAACGCCGTTTGCAAAGCGGACATAAAGGCGGTTGAGCGCCGTGGGCGTCTCGATATAGTTTGTGCCCGAGCGAATATGCTTGGAGCTTGAAGTAAACTTCTTTTCGTATTCCATAGCTTCCAAATCGAAAATTCCCACAAAGGTATTTTGGTTGTTATAAACCGTAAAGCCCGAGTAGCCGTTCCCGATATTAACGGAGCAAAGGTCCTCGCCGGCTGAAATTTTCCTGTCGGCAACGGTAAAGGAAAGGGTGGTCTTAATTGTGCTTCGCCGTCCGAAGTCGGCAATTTTCGATAAGGCAAGTGTGCGCCTGTCAAGGATTTTGCCGTTTTCCACCTCTGCCAAAACCACATAATCTCTGCCGTTTTGGGGAAGAGTGGTCTTGCAAATGGGAATATTTTGCAAAATAAGGTCGCTGTAAATATAAACATAATGCTTTTCCTCTCCCTCAACGGGAAGAGTCTCGTTGGATATAACGATGTAGCTTCCGTCGCTCATAATAACCGTTCCGCTTCCGATTACGATTGAGGTTTTGTCCTCATTTTCCCAGGAAACGGCACAGCGGCTGTCGGAAAGAGTAACTCCCGGAGCGGCAACGGCGCTTAAAATG
>CAZTEA010000261.1:0-1915 GCA_964612315.1 uncultured Oscillospiraceae bacterium
TTTTAACTGTATTTTCCGCAAGGAGAGGAAGCATCAGTCCGAAGCTTTTTGCCTTTGTTCCGAATTTCGGCTTATCAAAGGTTTCGTCATGACGGAGAATTTTTGCGCCAAGGGTATCTGCAATTTCAAGCTCTGCCTTTATGCGGTCAAACTCACGGTCAAATTCCGTTCCTGTTTTAAAAAGGTTTGCCCCGATTGTGTAGGCGCAGATTTCAATTCCGCATCCTTCTGCGGTGCTTTTAAGCTCCTTGGCAAGATTGAGTCTTTCATTTTGCGAAAGATTTTTGTCAAGGTCGATAAATTCAATAGCTTCAAAACCGATTTCCGCAGATTTTTTAATTGTTTCAGGAAGGGTCATTTTCCCTGATTTTAAATATTGGTCGTAAGAATAGCTGCTGATAGAAATTTTCATAATTTTGTCTCCTGAAAATTAAGCCCTCTTAACAAAGATGGCTTAAAGATACTATTTGTTTTTCATGTCGGAACGGTTGTTTTTTACGATGGCGATGCATTGTTCCAAATCTTTTATTGTGTTTACCACAACATTTTCAACATTTTCCAAAAGATAATCTGCGTATTCGTAAGATGATGTTCTGGTGGAAAATGCCTGCATATTTGCCTGTTCGATAATGTCGGAAGCGTTTGCCTGAGCCTTTTTGGTGATTTCGTTTTCGTCAACCATAGCAATGATTTGGTCATTGGCGGTTTTTAAGAGGTTATTTGCTTCGGCTTTGGCATCGGAAAGAATGCGTTCTCTTTCTTCCTTAATCCATTTTGCCTGTTTTAATTCGTCGGGATATTTAAGCTTAATTTCAGCCAATACCTCCAAAAGTTCCTCTTTGTCCAAAAGACAGCGTCCAGAAAACGGTACCGAAACACCTTTTTCAATTATATCTTCCAATTCTTCAAGCAATTCTAAAGTGTCCATAGTGAAACCCTCCTGTTTATATGTGAATATAAATTATTAACAAAATCCAAATCGAGATCTTATAATGGGAATAAAATCAGAGGGAACAAGCCCTGTTAAATCCCCGTCATAAGAAGCGATTTCTTTTACGATGCTGGAGCTTAAGAACATATATTCCGTGCTTGCGGGCATAAGAAGTGTTTCGAAATCCTCGCAAAGCTTACGGTTAATAAGTGCCATTTGAAATTCGTATTCAAAATCCGAAACGGCACGAAGCCCCTTTATAACAATGTTTGCACCGTGTTCTTTCATACAATCAACCAAAAGCCCCGAAAAACTGATAATTTCAATATTTTCAATATTTTTTGTGGCTTTTTCTATAAGTTCAACACGCTCTTGAGCGGAAAAAAGCGGATTTTTACTTGAATTGCAGAGAACCGCAACGATAACTTTATCAAAAACTGCAGACGCTCTCTTAATTATATCCAAATGCCCGTTGGTGCAAGGGTCAAAACTCCCGGGATATAAAGCAATATTCATAATTATCAACTCCGTCTGTATATCGAGATAACGGTCTTGCCGTATTTGGCTTGCCTTATCAGGTCAAATCTTTCATCGACGAGTAATTCGCCGTTAAGTTCAGTTTCGACAACGATTATTCCGTCTCTGCGCAGCAAGTCGGAAGCGAAAATTTTGTCAAAAACAGGTTGCAGAAGACCTTTGTTATATGGTGGGTCAAGAAAAATTATATCAAACTTTATATTGCAACGGTCAAGATACGAAAGGGCATCTGACTTAACAATTTCGGCAGAGGATGAAAGCCTTGCCTTTTCGATGTTTTTGCGGATAATTGCAATCGCTTCGTTATTGTTATCCACAAAGACACAGCGACTGCAACTGCGGCTGAGTGCTTCAATCCCCATAGCGCCGCTTCCCGAAAACAAATCCAAAACGGAAAGAGTGGGAATATAAGGCTGCAAAAGATTAAAAACAGATTCTTTAACACGG
>CAZTEA010000262.1:0-1850 GCA_964612315.1 uncultured Oscillospiraceae bacterium
TTTGCGAGGTTACACCGCATTTTCTAAAATACTTCCTTATTCACCCGGAGCATAACTTTGGGGGCGTTTTTTATTTGCCGTTTTTATTTGCCAAACGGTTCTATTTTGTAATTTTTGCCATGCCCGAAACAGGAATATCAAGCTTTGTAAGAGTATTGATGTTTTCGCTGTAGGAATTTAAAAGATTTCCCATACAGTCAAAAATTTCAATGTTTGCACCAAAGCTGTTTTTGCTTTCAAGAATAATTCCGTCGTTTCCGGTACCGTTTACGATGAAAATTTCGTTTTCATCGCAGTCAAGGCTTAAAAGATTGCCGGTATAAGCTGTTGCAACTATCTTATTGTCGGCTTTTCCGATAAATGCCGAATAGTTGGATTCGGGATTAAGCGGAATAAACTCGCCGTCAATTAAAGCGTCTTTATTTTTGTTCCAAAAATCCAAGTAAAATTTCACAACCTCAAAATGCTCTTTTGAGACAGAAGTCAAATCAACGGATATCTGAGGAACGCCGTATAAAACCGCAATAATTTGCTTTGCGGCAGATTGAGGTGTGTCATTCTTGTGCCACATAAGCATATCACCGTGAACGGCTGTTTTGCCGGAGGTAAGTCTTAAATCACCTATGCCCACACGGTTAATCAGAGCGTCATTGGGGCAGTCCGAAACTCTCATCATATTTCCGAATGTCTTTACGCAAGGTCCAATATAAGCTTGGCGGAACTCAAAAAGCATTTCGGGGTTGATTTTTCTCAATCGTTTCATAATGTCGATTAAAAGTCGGTAAACAGCATCTTCAACAGAAACAAAGTCTCTTCTTTCGTCGGGAGCTTTGGAGTAATCCGTTAATCGGAAAGAATCGATAAAGTCCAGCTTAAAGCCGTCAAGATTCCATTCTTTTGCGGCTTTTTCGTAAATACCGATAAGATATTCTCTTACATCGGGGTATCTGGGGTCTAAGTTTGCCCAACCTTCAGTACCTTCGTTTAAGACCTTATCGGAGAATTTGTCCCAAAGAGGACATTCTTTTCCGATAAAAGGAACGGAGAACCAAAGCATAAACTTCATACCGATATTATGTATTTCGTCAACAAGTGCCCTCATATTGGGAATTTTGTCTGCAACAACTTTCCATTCGCCGCATTTTTTGTAACCGCCGCCATTTATTTCGTCGGTTTGCCAGCCGTCATCGAAAATGACGCAATCCATTCCCAAAGGTTTTGCCGCTTTGCATTGTTCGATTATTGTTTCGGGCTTAAGGTCTTTGTGGAAAGTATACCAAGACGAGTAAACTGCTTCTTTTGCCCCGTCGGGGACATAGGCAGGCTCGTAGCCGCAGGCTGTTTCCCACCAGGAGTTTACGGATTTAATTGCATCGTAGTAAGGTATGTCTCTTAAATCAATGCGGATTTTTGCATTATATTCGCAAATCGGTGCAATTTGAATGGTGAAGAATGATATTCTGTACCAAACATTTGCATTATTCTCATTTATGGCCGCTTTGATTTCAAGGGGTGTTTTTCCGTCTGAAATCGCAACGGTTGCCAAGTTGTTGTTGCGGTTTCAGATAGAGGCGAAAATCGGAGCGCCGTAAGCTAAGCGGGATTCGCTGTAATTGCCTCTACAGCTCATTGCAAGACCTCTTGCAAGCTGATTAACGGGACTCCAGAAAGAGTGAACTCTAACGGACGGAAGCTCAAAATAAACTTCGACTTTTTCGGGAATTTCCGCTTTGTCCGATTTGTAATTGAAATCAAACAATAACACATTGTCTTTTTCGGAAATAAAAGTAATTTGTGCTGAAGCACCGTTTTGCGTACTAACTTTGAAGTCGTTTGTAGAAAGCATAAAT
>CAZTEA010000263.1:0-1843 GCA_964612315.1 uncultured Oscillospiraceae bacterium
CAGCATAAGCGTATGGCAAGGGAATCTTTGGATTGCGCAATGGGACTGACGGAACTTACCAATATGGGCGTGCATAACATTATTACTTTTGATGCTCACGATGCCCGTGTTCAGAGTGCTATTCCGCTCAGCGGTTTTGAAAATATCCAGCCTACATATCAAATGATAAAAGCGTGTCTTCGTTATGACAAAGATATTATCTTGGATAAGGATAACACTATGATTGTATCACCCGATGAGGGCGCTATGTCAAGATGTATGTATTATTCTTCGGTTCTCGGTATGAATCTGGGAACATTCTATAAGAGACGAGATTATTCAAAAGTTGTTGACGGAAAGAACCCGATTGTGGCTCACGAATTTTTGGGAACTGACCTTGAGGGGAAGAATATTATTGTTGTTGATGATATGATTGCGTCCGGCGACTCTATGATTGATGTATCCAGAGAGCTTAAAGCACGCAAAGCCAACAAGGTTGTTGTATTCTCCACCTTCGGTCTTTTCACGGAGGGCTTTGATAAGTTTGACAAGGCATATGAAGATGGTCTTATCGATGCGGTGTTTACCACCAACCTTATTTACTCAAGACCCGGTCTTTTGGAAAAGCCGTGGTATAAACAGGTTGATATGTCAAAATATATCGCTCTTATTATAAGCGAGCTCAATGCTGAACGCTCAATCAGCACTCTCCTCAATCCTATCGGAAGAATTGAGAAGGTTCTTGAAAAGTATAAAAATATGGAATAGAATCGAAAAATTGAGGTGAAATTATGAGATGTTTGTTTTGCGGACATACGGAAAGTAAGGTTATTGATTCCCGCTCCACGGATGAGGGGACGACAATTCGTCGTCGCCGTGAATGTTTGGAGTGCGGAAAGCGATTTACAACTTATGAAAAAATCGAGAGTATTCCCATTATTGTGGTGAAAAAGGATGGGACAAGAGAAAGCTTTGACCGTGAAAAAATCGTGAACGGACTTTTGCGTGCCTGCGAGAAACGCCCTGTTACTTTGGACGATATTGAAGGCGTGGTTGACGATATTGAAAGTAAGCTTTACAATCTTTTGGAGAGAGAGGTTTCCTCCGAACGAATAGGAGAAATGGTTATGGCTCGCCTTCAAAAACTCGATGACATTGCTTATGTGCGTTTCGCCTCGGTTTATCGGCAGTTTAAAGACATAAATTCCTTTATGGACGAGCTTGCAAAAATCATAAATAAGGCTTGACAAAAAGGAAGAAATGTGCTATAGTTAAATAGTATTAAATATTGACAATTCGGAGTGAGGCGAAAGCCTCACTTCTTTGCTTAAACAAGGAGGTGTTTTTGTGTATTCGAAAACTGAACAGGCGGTTTTGGAAATGGCAATACCCGTTGCGGAAAATTTCGGCTGTTTTATTTACGATGTGGAGTATGTGAAAGAAGGCGGAAATTGGTATCTGCGAATTTATGCCGATAAAGACGGCGGCATAAATATAGACGAATGTGAAGAAATAAGCCGTGAGATAAGCGTGCTGCTTGATAAAAAAGACCCGATAAAGCAAAATTATTTTTTGGAGGTTTCTTCACCGGGGATTGAAAGAAAATTAAGACAGGATGAGCACTTTGAAATGTATAAAGGCGAAGTTATTGACATAGGTCTTTACAAAGCGAGAAACGGCTCGAAAACTTTGACGGGAAAGCTTATGGGGATGAGCGACGGTACGGTTCAAACGGAAGTTGACGGCGAAATCGTTGAGATGAATTTAAGCGACACAACTTATGTTAAGCTTCATTTTGAATTTTAAAATTAAAGAAAGGTAAGTGGTTGAAAAAATGAGTGCAGAATTATTTACATTATTTGAT
>CAZTEA010000264.1:0-1828 GCA_964612315.1 uncultured Oscillospiraceae bacterium
TTTTATTATCGAATGTCGGTTGATCGACAACCGACATTGCATATTGTATCACATGTTTTATAAAAAATCAATAGAAAAAGCAAAATTCGCTTCCTCGAATTTTTATTTGATTATTAACCGTCAGATACCGGATACGATTTCAATTTTTGGCGTTTTGCTTAGAAGGATCGAAAATATCGTCCGGCAGAAATCCGGTTGCTTTTGCGGCTTGCGTTATTGACTCGTTGTAATATTTCTTATAAAGCTTGCTCACATAGTTTGGGTCTGAAAATCCGTATTGCGCTGCGGCGCGGTTTAACGGTATATGCTTGGTTTGCATTATGGTGCGAATGTATTTCAGTTTGATTTCATTTATAAAGTGTATCACCGACTGACCCTCGCATTTTTTAAAAAAAGCGCAGAGATATTCGGGTGTTACCCCGATATGCGATGCAATATCTTTTTGCATGATCGGCTCAGAGATATGATCGTATATATATTTTTTTACTTGGCGAATGTATTTTTGCTCGATCGGAGAGCAGTTTGAGCAGATCCTTTGGCGGTAATTGTTGAGTTCACCCAAAAGCTGAATGAAAAGACCGGATATTTTTAAATTATTTTCGGGATACAGTGCGTTTGTTTTTATAATTTCATCAATAAGAAAAAGTACTTTTGAAAAAATTTTCGGAGAAGTAATAGGTGCTTGGATCTCTTCAAGATCTTCATCGCTGTATTCTTCCGGTTCAAGATCATACATAAAGCAAACTGTATGGTGTGAATGGTAGCTGCTACTGTCGACCTTCATCGGTGTACGGTGAAAATTGCATATTATATCTCCGCTCTGTGCCAAATATTTTTGGCCGTTCGGCTCGATGGAAAGTTTCCCTTCGGTAATAGCTGTTATCTCAAGCTGCTTTTTTCTTTGCGGAATCACCCAATGATATTCATTTGCTTTGAATTTATGCGCAAAAACGATCTGAGGCAGTGTTTCAATTTTAAAGGTAAACATTCTTTTCCCCCTACTTTTCTTTAATTGCAATTATAAAAACATATATTAATTTTGTCAAGATAATATAAATATGTATATTGCGAAAAAAATATAATCCGATATACTATAATCAGGCAATATACAATGGGGTGATAATATGTCATTGACAGATGATTTGAAAAAAGAAATAAGTGCTGTGCCTGAGGGCAGCTACTGTCCGAACTATTTTCGCGCATTAGGCTACAAATCAAAAGCAAATCTTTCGCACGCACTTATGCGTGCCGAAGGGATCTCCGCTCTTTTTACTCTTCCGCGGGCTTTTATATATAAAAATGATCTGATTGCGGGAAGTATGTACTCTTTGTATGAGCGCTTGACCGAGCAAGAAAAAAATATGGCAGATGCGGAAGTTTCGATTTATCCGGAGCGGGTTTTTATTACAAACAGAGATCATTTTGCTCCTGACTATGAAACGGTATTAAAGATCGGCATAGGCGGACTTTTGCGTAAAATTGAACTTTCAAAGAGCGAACACAAAAACGAGCCTGCGGCGCTTGATATCCTTGAAAGTATGAGTATCACACTTGTTGCTTTGCAGCAGAGGATAGCTAAGCACGCGGAGTGTGCCGAAAAACTCAAAGGCGAGGACGGATATGACGCATCCCGACTTGATTTTATAAAAGAAAACTGCCAAAGCATTATAAGTGAGCCGCCTAAAAGCTTTGCACAGGCATTGCAACTTGTATGGATGATCCACACATGCTTTTTATATGAAGGCAGATATGCTATGGCATTCGGACGAATGGATCGCTATCTTTATCCGTTTTATTGCCGCGATATAAAAAAAGGCAGTTTAACTTA
>CAZTEA010000265.1:0-1820 GCA_964612315.1 uncultured Oscillospiraceae bacterium
TCTGTTGCATTGGTAAATCCGCCTTTTGCACCGGAGAGCATTCTTTCCTTGCGAATTTTCATGGTTTTAATCATATCTTTAAAAACAGGAACACACATTTTAACCGTATCGATTGCATCGAAAATCTGTTCCTTATCCTCTTGCATATCCTTGTTGTAAGCTAACGGCAAGCCCTTCATCACAGTTAAAAGTCCCATTAAATCTCCGTAAACTCTTCCCGTCTTACCCCGTGCAAGCTCCGCCACATCGGGATTTTTTTTCTGAGGCATTATGCTCGAACCTGTGCTGAACGCATCATCCAAATCTACAAATCCGAATTCATTTGAACTCCAAAGAATTATTTCCTCCGAAAAACGGCTCAGGTGCATCATCACAACCGACAGGCAAAAAGCAAGTTCCAAAGCAAAATCACGGTCCGAAACACCGTCCAAACTGTTTTGGGTCACCCCGTCAAAGCCCAGCTCCTTTGCCACAAATTCACGGTCCAAAGGATATGTCGTTCCTGCCAAAGCGCCGCTTCCCAAAGGCATAATGTTAAGGCGTTTTCTAAAATCCGCCAATCTTTCGCAGTCACGCTTAAACATTTCGTAATATGCCATAAAATGATGCGCCAGCGTAATCGGCTGAGCCTTTTGCAAATGAGTGTAGCCCGGCATAATCGTCTCGATATTCTCCTCCGCCACGGAAAGGATAGTGCAAAGAAGTCCTTTCAGCATACCGTCGATTTCATCGGCTTCGTCACGCAGATACATTCTTATGTCAAGAGCCACCTGGTCGTTTCTACTTCTTCCCGTATGCAATCTTTTGCCCGTGTCGCCTATTCTTGAAATAAGTATGGTTTCGATATTCATATGAATGTCTTCCGCATCAATTAAAAATTCAACTTTACCGTCCTCAATATCCTTTAAAATTTCGCCCAGGGTTTTTACTATCAAATCACTTTCTTTTTTATCAATTATTCCCTGCTTTCCAAGCATTTTCGCATGAGCAATGCTGCCCGATATATCCTGGCGATACATTCTTTGATCAAATCTTATGGATGAATTGAAATCATCAACCTTTTCATCCGTTGATTTTGAAAATCTTCCGCCCCACAATTTCATATTATTTTTCTCCTTTATACCAAATTGCGGCGGAGTAAACTCCACCGCAAAATTTAACATTATTTTTTGTCTTTTTTCTGCTCCATCAAAGCTTTAACCTTTAATGGGAGACCGAAAAGATTGATAAATCCCTCTGCATCACGGTGACTGTATAACTCGCCGCTGTCACCGAAGCTTGCAATTTCCTCGTTATAAAGAGAATAAGGCGATTTCGCTCCGGCACAGATAATGCTGCCCTTATAAAGCATAAGCTTAACTTCACCTGTAACGGTTTCCTGAGTGCTGTCAACAAAAGCGGAAAGCGCTTCACGAAGCTGTGTAAACCAAAGTCCGTCGTAAACCAATTCGGCAAATCTGTTTGCAACGCTGTGTTTAAAGGACTGGGTCTGTCTGTCAAGACAAAGGTATTCAAGCTCTCTGTGCGCCGCATAAAGAATTGTGCCGCCCGGTGTTTCATAAACGCCTCTTGACTTCATACCAACCAATCTGTCCTCAACTATATCGGCAATACCTATACCGTATGCTCCGCCGATTTCGTTAAGCTTTTCAACCAAGGGAAGAGGATCCATTTTCTCGCCGTCGATTGAAACAGCCTCGCCCTTTTCAAATCCGATTGTGATATACTTAGGCTCGTCCGGAGTTTTTGTCGGAGGAACGGTAAGTTTTAAAAGATTATCAAACTGAGGCATATTTGCCGGGTCTTCAAGGTCCATACCC
>CAZTEA010000266.1:0-1820 GCA_964612315.1 uncultured Oscillospiraceae bacterium
GTACCGGCAATATCCTGTTTTACGGGATTTTCGTGATACATTGCCGTGAGCATATTGAAAAACACACGCCATTGGGGGTCGTCGTCGTACATTTTTATTTCCTGACCGATAATGCCTTGTTCTTTTGCGACATTTTCTTCGGTGAAATACGGCGTATTTACAAAATTTAAGAGAATGTCCAAATTTTCGTAAAAGTTATCCGTGCAAGAAAAAAGATAGGCGGTTATGTTAAAACTGGTAAAGGCATTGCTGTTGCCGCCTGTTTTTGAAAAATGGTCAAATGCGTTGCTGCCATCGGGCATTTCAAAGAGCTTATGCTCCAAAAAGTGAGCAACCCCGTCGGGAAGAACTGTTTTTTCTTTTTCTCCGAGAGCAATAAATTCACGGTCAACAGAGCCGTATTGTGTGCCGTATATGGCATAGTATTTACTGAATCCCTTTTTGGGAACAACGGCAACGGTAAGTCCGCTTTTGTGAGTTCCGAGAAGGAGAGTTTCATCAATTTTTTCGTTATATATTTTTTCAAATGTCATTTACAATTCCTCCTTGCCGCATAAAAAATAAAGGGTGTTAAGTTCAATTTTTTTGCCTGCGGCAACAACCTCATCTAATGTGATTTTGTTGATTTTTTCGATTATATCGTCCAAAGAATCATCGGTTTTGCAAATAAGTTGGCTCATATAGTAGTCCTCCATTGCGCCGATACTGTCTTTCATAGAGTTGAAGGAGGTTGCCAAAGCCTTTTTTGCCGCCGTAATTTCATCGTCGGAAATTTCGCCGCAAAGCATTTTTTGATTTTGCGACATAATTTCATCATATGCCGCCTGATAATTTTCGGTTTCGATTCCGGAGCTTATAAGCATAAAGCTTTTCATTTTGTCGACTCTTGAAAATACATAGTAGGCAAGGCTGAGTTTTTCTCGGACATTATTGAAAAGCTTGGAAAACGGACTTCCTCCGAAAATGCAATTGTAAAGAACCAAAGCGTAATAGTCGCTGTCGTTATATCCGATGTTGCAGCTAAGACCCATACAGAGCTTGCTTTGCGTAACATCCATTTTTTCTGTGATCTTCTTGATTTCAAGAGGCGATTTTGCAATCGGGGTTTCAAATTCTTCGTAATTTCTTGGCGAAATATCGAAGGCTTGCTTAATTTCTTCGACAACGCTTGTATGATCGAAAGTTCCGCTTACAAAAATTTCAATACGAGCTTCGTTTATGATTTTCTTATAAAATTCATAAAGGCTCTGCGGGGTAATGCTGTCAAAATCCTCTGTGTAGCCGTATTCGAAAATGCCGTAAGGTTCATCCTTAAACATTTCGCTGATACAGCGAAGCTGAGCATATTCACGCTTGTCGTTTATAATGCCTTCGATATAATTTTTAAGGTTATTTTTTTCTTGGTTAAGATAATCCTCGGAAAAACCGTTATCCTTTATCAGGGGATTGAAAACCACTTCGTTTAAAAGATTTGCCGCTTCATGAGTTATATTTTCACCGACGAATTTATCGGCAATATACTCAATGGTAAAATAGAAAAGCTCGCCGTCGCCCTTTTTGCGTATTCCGCCTGAAAGGCTGGCTCCGTAAAGGTCCTCCAGCTTTACGGCAAGGTCGGTAAGGGTCGGGAAGTTCTTTGATCCTCTTTTCATAACTTGTCTCAAAAGCGAAATGTTTGTAACATATTCACGCTTAATGGGAATATGGAAAAAAAGCGTTATTCTGTTTGTTTTAAATTGGCGTGCGTCCAAAAGTCTGATGTTAACGCCGTTTGCCAATTGTTCGGTTATTATATTACTCAATATGAATCACTCCTTATC
>CAZTEA010000267.1:0-1808 GCA_964612315.1 uncultured Oscillospiraceae bacterium
AACTTACGGAGCCGGCGGAGGAACAAGTAAATATACACTTGACATAGCGAAACAGATTAAAGAACGGTATAATGTGCCTTCTTTGGCTCATCTTACCTGCGTGTCATCAACCAAAGAAACAATTCGGAGTCGCATTGCCGACATTAAAGAAGCAGGAATACAAAATGTCATGGCGTTGCGAGGCGACATACCGACAGAGCTTCAAAACTCAGATCGAAGCGGGTGGGACTATCATCATGCGGTTGAGCTTGTATACGAGCTTAAGCAATTGGCAGAGGATTTGTGTATAGGCGGAGCATGTTATCCTGAAATTCATCCCGAAAGCAAAAACCAAAAGGAAGATATAAAATTTTTGAAGGAGAAGGTTGATGCCGGCTGCGAGTTTTTGACAACGCAGATGTTTTTTGACAATAATTTGTTGTATAACTTTCTTTACAAAATACGTGAGGCAGGAATAACTGTTCCTATAATTCCCGGCATTATGCCGATAACAAATGCAAATCAGGTAGAGCGTGCAATAAAGCTGTCGGGTTCGTTTATGCCTCAGCGATTTAAGAGTATAGTTGATAAGTTCGGTTCGGATCCTGCGGCCATGAAACAGGCAGGCATTGCATATGCGACTGATCAAATAATCGACCTCTATGCCAACGGAATAACCAATGTGCATGTATATTCGATGAACAAACCCGACGTTGCAAGAAAGATAAATGATAATCTCAGCGATATATTAGGAAAATAAGTGGTATGATTGTAAGCAAAATATATAACGAGCCGCCAATCAGCGAAAAAGAAATATTGAGATATGCCGGTTGCACAAAACCTGATGAAAGTATATATGACCTCCTGAGGGAATGTATAAGAGAAGCTACGGGAAAATTTACATATAGGGTATGCCATACGGCATTACAAGTGAGCATACATGGCGAAATGTGTGATTTCGGTTTTTTTCAAGTAAGGTCTGCCAAGCTTGCATCAAATATTTCCGGATGTGACATAGTGATTGCGTTTGCAGCAACTGTCGGAATAGAAATAGACCGAACAATTGCGAAATACAGTAGGGTTTCTCCGTCGAAGGCCTTGATGTTTCAAGCGATGGGAGCGGAAAGAATAGAAAGCTTGTGCGATTGTTTTTGTGACGATATAAACAAACAGTATTCGGCTGAATTAAGACCGAGATTCAGCCCCGGATACGGCGATTTGTCTGTGGAGGTACAGAAGGATATTTTTGCGGTGCTTGACTGTGAAAGAAAAATAGGGCTTACTCTCAATAACAGCTTTTTGATGTCTCCGTCAAAGTCGGTAACGGCATTTATAGGCATCGAAAATGATATTAACAGCTATATACAGAAGAGGTAATTATGAATTTTAAAAATTTTTTGCAAAATAACATTGTTTATCTTGACGGCGGAATGGGAACCTTACTGCAAGAAAAAGGACTAAAGCCGGGTGAGCATCCCGAAACATGGAATTTATCGCATGCGGATGTAATTACCGAGATACATAAGTCCTATTATGATGCCGGAAGTAATGTGGTCAGTACCAACACATTTGGTGCAAACAATTTGAAGTTTTCGGAGGATGAGCTTGAAGAAATAATAAAGGCGGCTGTGTGCAATGCAAAGTCGGCAAAAGAAGCATCGTCGTCAACTGCCGAAAAATATATAGCTCTTGATATAGGACCGTCCGGCAAGCTTTTGAAACCTCTCGGAGATTTGGATTTTGAGGATGCGGTAAGCATCTTTGCAAAGACTGTAAAGTTTGGGAAAAAGTACGGAGTTGACCTTATAATAATTGAAACGATGAATGAC
>CAZTEA010000268.1:0-1791 GCA_964612315.1 uncultured Oscillospiraceae bacterium
CCTATAATAATTAATCGCCGCCCCTTAGCCATTTCCTCTTTTACTATTTTGTGAATTTTTTTCACATAAGGGCAGGTCGCATCGATTATTTCTATGTTTTTATCTCTCAATAAGTTATATTCCCTTTCGGAAATTCCATGAGCTCGAATTATAACTCGGCTGTTTCTCAAAATATCGTCGATACTTATCGCACATTTAATTCCTTGGTTTTCCAGCTCGGAAACCACATCGTTATTATGTATTATCATACCGTAAGTAAAGGTTGGGACAACTTTCGCCTCTTTTGCCGCTTCGTAAGCGATTTTCACCGCTCTGTCCACACCAAAGCAAAATCCGGCACTTTTAGCTATTTCTATCTTCATAAACCTTCGCTCCCGCAAGTTTTGCAATTTCAGGCATAATGACCTCATCGGTAACCTTTTGAAGCTCTTTTGCATCAGGCTTTTGAGATACATACTTTGAAACATCTATGTACTCACCGATTTTAATTCTCACCTTGCCCCGAAACCTTAAATCGGCACAAATTCCCACAGGAAGAATACCAACATCGGTTTTTGCCGCAAGCAAAACGGCACCCGGTTTTCCTTTTCTGAGAATACCTTTCGTTTTTGAACGGCCTCCCTCAGGGAAAATAACCATTTTTTTGCCGTCCTTTAAAAGTCTCAAAGCGGTTCTGATTGCGCTGATATCGCCCTCTCCACGACTTATCGGGAAAGCACCGAGCTTTTTTATAAGCCATCCGAAAATATGATTTTTGAATAATTCTTCTTTTGCCATATATGTAAGAGGAATACCCGTACCCGCTCCCAAAAAAGGCGGGTCCAAATTACTCAGATGATTTGAAGCCAATATGAAATTTTTATCCTTCGGGATATTTCCCTGTCCTTCAACTTTGAAATTAAAAGCAATCTTAAATACTCCCAAACAAAAATATCTTGCAATTTTATAAAAAATCATTTATTTCACTTTTCTCTCTTTTATTATTTCCATTATTTTTTCAACGGATTGCTCTGCGTTAAGACCTGTGGTATCAACCAATATACAATCTTTCGCCATTTTCAAAGGTGCAATTTCCCTCTCGCTGTCTTGCTTGTCTCGCTTTTCTATATCTGAAACAACTTGAGTTAGAGAGCATTTTTCGCCTTTTTCCGACAGCTCTTTATGTCTTCGCTGAGCACGCTCTTGAACCGATGCTGTTAAAAACAGCTTAATATCTGCATCGGGCAAAACATATGTGCCTATATCTCTGCCGTCCATAACCACGCTGCGCTTGTTCGCAGTTTTCCGCTGAATTTCCACAAGCTTTTCACGAACTTTGGGTATAACCGCTACGGAAGATGCCGCCATGGAAGCTTTCGGGGTTCGGATTTTCCCATTAACATCTTCGCCGTTTATTATAATATGCTGACCATCCTCTTTTAAAGTAACTTCCATATGAATATCATCGAGTATTTTCTCGACTTCATTAGCATTTGTCACTTCAACGCCGTGTTCCATCGCGAAAACACCTACAGAACGATACATCGCTCCGGTATCGATATAAAGACAATCCAATTCGTTTGCCAAAGCCTTGGCAACGGTACTCTTTCCCGCTCCCGCCGGTCCGTCAATTGCTATAATAATCTTTTCCATTATTTTTTACCCTTTTCTTTTAAATTTTACACATTAAATCTAAAGAGTATTATATCCCCGTCTTGGACAACATATTCTTTGCCTTCGCTTCTTACAAGACCTTTTTCTTTTGCGGCAACCATGCTTCCATTTTCCATAAGATCGGTATAAGCAACAACC
>CAZTEA010000269.1:0-1790 GCA_964612315.1 uncultured Oscillospiraceae bacterium
ATTTAATCCTCATCCCAATGCGAAAAGAACTTCAAATTATGCGGTTGATATGGTTAATCGTGCAATTTTGGAAGCGGGCGGCCCTGAAAATTTGGTTGTTTCCGTTGCAAATCCCACTATGGATTCCACAAAAGAAATGATGGAAGCTCCGAGTGTCAGAATGCTTGTTGCAACAGGCGGACCCGGTGTTGTTAAAGCTCTTTTGTCTTCAGGCAAAAAGGCAATCGGTGCAGGTGCAGGTAACCCCCCTGTAATTGTTGACGAAACTGCAGATATCGAAAAAGCAGGCAGAGATATTGTTCTTGGTGCAAGCTTCGATAACAATCTTCCTTGTATTGCGGAAAAAGAGTGTATTGCGGTTGAAAGTATTGCAGACGAACTTATTTATCATATGACCCAAAACGGTGCTTATCTTATTAAAGGCAAGCAAATCGATGACTTGGTTAAAGTTGCTTTGGTGGAGAATAAAGGCAAGCTCGGCATAAACAAGAAGTTTGTAGGTCGTGATGCAAGCAAATTCCTTAAAGCGATCGGAATTGATGCCGACCCCAAACTTATTATTTGCGAGACGGATTTTGACCATCCTTTTGTTCAGACTGAGCTTATGATGCCGATTTTACCGATAGTAAGAGTAAAAGATATTGATATGGCTGTTGAACTCGGAACAAAAGCTGAACACGGAAACAGACACTCTGCACACATTCACTCAAAGAATATTGATAATATCACAAAGTTTGCAAAGTCTGTTGAAACAACTATCTTTGTTAAAAACGCACCGTCTTATGCCGGAATAGGTGTAGGCGGCGAAGGTCACACAACCTTTACAATTGCGGGACCGACAGGTGAGGGATTAACCTCTGCCCGTTCGTTTACAAGACAAAGAAGATGCGTTATGGTTGACGCATTCCATATCATTTAATAATTAAGGCAGGTATATTATATGAAAGCATTGGGAATGATCGAGGTTTACAGCTTTACAACCGCAATTTGTGTTGCTGATTTATGTGCAAAAACATCGGATATTAAAGTTATTGCCTTTGACAGAAACAGACCTATAAGCCCGGATGTGCCGGCACCCCTTGTTATGGTTGTTAAAATCGAAGGGGATACATCAGCGGTTCAATCTGCTGTTGAAGCGGGTGTCGCTTATGCGAAAGACAAGGGGAAATATATTGTTTCTCATATAATCGCAAATCCCGGCGAAGATATGGAGAAAATGGGATATCTTATGGATATCAACAAGGATAAATACAACAAAAAGCTTCCCAAATCTTTTTTCGGACAAGAGATTGAGGAGAAAAATACACAAGCTATCGGAATTCTTGAGGTTCAAGGATTGGTCGCTTCGATTGAGGGACTTGATAATATGCTGAAATCCGCAGAAGTGCGCCTTGTGCACACGGAAAAGCGCCTTGGCGGAAGGCTCGTAACTCTTATTGTTACCGGAAGCGTTTCGGCGGTAAATGCGGCAATAGAAAACGGATATGCTTCTGCCTCGGTTTTAGGTAAGGTTTACGGCAATGAAGTTATTGCAAGACCTCACAGCGAGGTAACAAAGTTTTTTGATTTTGATATAGAATAATCGGAAAGTGAGGGTTTTTATGTATAATGTAAAAGAAGTGGAAGATGCTGTAAAAAAAGCACTTGCTGATTATGAAGAAAATAAAGATAAAATAAAAATCGGTGTCTCTCAGCGTCATATTCATCTTTCCCGTGAAGATTTGGACACTCTTTTCGGAAAAGGTTATGAATTAACCGTAAAAAAATATCTTATGGGCAGAGAATTTGCT
>CAZTEA010000270.1:0-1777 GCA_964612315.1 uncultured Oscillospiraceae bacterium
GTATGAACCCCGTTATGATTGACGGAACGGGAATGTGCGGCGGATGTCGATTGACTGTTGGGGGAGAAACTAAATTTGCCTGTGTTGACGGACCTGATTTTGACGGACATCTTGTGGATTTTGATGAAGCAATTATGCGTTCCAAAATGTTCAAAAAACAGGAGGAACAATCGAGAAAAAATCACAGATGCAAAATGGAGGGAATGCAAAATGGCTGATATGTCTCCAAGTAAAGTGAAAATGCCCGAACAGCAGCCTGATATACGAAATAAAAATTTTGATGAGGTGTCATTGGGATATACAGAGGAGATGGCAATTGCCGAAGCAAAGCGCTGTCTTAACTGTAAAACGAGGCCGTGTATGAACGGCTGTCCCGTATGCGTTAAAATCCCTGAATTTATCGAATTGGTTGCCGAGGGAAAATTTGAAGCTGCTTATAAAAAGATTAACGAAACAAGCTCGCTCCCTGGAATTTGCGGAAGGGTTTGTCCTCAGGAGAGTCAATGCGAAAAGTATTGCGTACGAGGAATAAAGGGCGAAAGCGTGGGTATCGGCAGATTGGAGCGCTTTGTTGCCGATTATCACAGAAAATATGGTGCGGAAGAAGTGGTTTTGCCGCCTAAAAAAGGAAAAAAGGTGGCTGTTGTCGGCTCCGGTCCGTCGGGACTTTCTTGTGCCGGCGACCTTGCCAAAATGGGTTATGATGTTTCGATTTTTGAGGCTTTTCATACTCCCGGAGGAGTTTTGATGTATGGAATTCCCCAATTCCGTTTGCCGAAAGAAATTGTTCAAAGCGAAATTGAAAAGCTTAAAGCTTATGGCGTTAAAATAGAGACCAATATGGTTATCGGGAAGGTTTTATCCGTGGATGAGCTTTTAAACGAAGAAGGATTTTCCGCAGTTTTCATAGGAACGGGTGCGGGGCTTCCGGGCTTTATGAAAATTGCAGGAGAAAGCCTTAACGGAGTCTACAGCGCAAATGAGTTTTTAACCAGAATAAATCTTATGAAGGCTTATAAATTCCCTGAATACGACACACCGATATATTTCGGAAAAAATGTTGCGGTTGTGGGCGGCGGAAATGTTGCGATGGATGCGGCAAGGTGCGCAAAAAGATTGGGTGCGGAAAATGTCTACATTGTTTACAGAAGAAGCGAGGAAGAAATGCCTGCCCGAAAGGAAGAAATAAGCCATGCCAAAGAAGAAGGGATTACTTTCAAACTTCTCAGCAATCCTACCCAAATTTTGGGCAAAGACGGTTGGGTGACGGGAGTGGAATGCATTGAAATGGAGCTTTCGGAGCCTGACCAATCGGGAAGAAAACGACCTGTTCCGAAAGAGGGGAGCGAATTTGTTATAGATGTTGATTCGGTTGTTATGGCAATCGGTCAAAGCCCGAATCCGCTGATTAAAAACACAACACCAGACATTGAAACAAACGGCAGAGGTTGTATTGTTGCAAAAGAAGAAACGGGCGAAACAAGCAAGAGGGGTGTTTTTGCCGGCGGCGATGCCGTAACAGGTGCCGCAACGGTTATTCTTGCAATGGGTGCAGGAAAAACGGCGGCAAAAGCCATTGATGAATATTTAAGCAAATAGTTGCCGAATATTATAAAAGAAAGGGATAATTTATGGTTTTTGAGGAAAAAACAGTATCATCGGAAGTGGTTTTTAAAGGAAAAATCATTGATGTAAGAGTTGATATGGTTTCACTTCCGAACGGTGAAATTGCTCAACGGGATATAGTTAAGCATCCGGGCGGAGTGGGAATTGTTGC
>CAZTEA010000271.1:0-1748 GCA_964612315.1 uncultured Oscillospiraceae bacterium
TATCCATTTAAATCAATCCTTTTGTTTAAGTTTTTCAATACCCTTTTTCACTCTTTTAACGGTTTCATCTTTACCCAAAATATAGGCAATTTCAACTCCGCCGCCCGGAGTAAAGGCTTTGCCCGACACCGCAACTCTGAGCGGCCAAAGAACTATACCGTTTTTAACCTCCATTTTCGCAACAAGATTCATAAGAGCGTCGTGTAAATTATCAAATGTCCAATCCTCTATTTCTTCGATTACGGGAAGAATATTCTCAAGCGAAACAAGAGAATTTTCAGGATTTGTTTTCATCTTTTTATGCGTATACATATCAATATCGTATTCGGGAAGATTATCAAAAAAGTCAACCTGCTCCGGAATATCGCTGAGCTTTTCACAGCGCTTTTGGAGAAGAACCGAAACCTCTTTTAAATCAATATTCGGATTTTCGATAACACCTTTATACCAAGGAAGCGCCTTTTCATGAAATTCTTCTGAGGAAAGTTCTCTGATATATTCGCCGTTCAGCCACGCAAGCTTGTTTTCATCAAAAATCGCCGGAGATTTGCTTATACCCTTAACATCAAAAATCTTAATCAATTCATCGATTGTATACTTTTCTCTGTCGCCGCCCGGTGACCAGCCCAAAAGTGCGATATAATTCACAATTGCTTCCTTTAAGTAACCCTTTTTGATAAAATCCTCATAAGAAGCATCGCCGTCACGCTTTGAAAGCTTCTTTGTCGCATCTCTCATAACGGGCGAAACATGGATATATGTTGGAATTTCCCAACCAAAAGCTTCGTATAAAAGATTATATTTCGGTGTTGAAGAAAGGTATTCCGAACCTCTTATAATATGAGTTATGTTCATAAGGTGGTCATCGATTACATTGGCGAAATTATAAGTCGGCAAGCCGTCTGCCTTAAGAAGAACATTGTCGTCCAAAATTGCGTTTTCCACCGATATTTCGCCGAAAACTTCATCTTTAAATGTGGTTTTGCCGTATTTCGGCATTTTCTGTCTGATAACATAAGGCTCGCCCGCAGCGATTTTTGCCTGAACCTCTTCCTTTGTAAGTCTGGAGCAAAATCCGTCGTACTTTGTGGGAACCTTTGCCGCCTCCTGCTTTTCACGAAGCTCGTCAAGTCTTTCCTTGCTGCAGAAGCAATAGTAAGCATGACCCAATTCAACCAATTTCTCCGCATATTCTTTGTAAATATTTCTTCTTTCACTTTGAATATACGGGCCGTATTCTCCGCCCACATCAGGACCTTCATCATGAATCAATCCAGTATCCTTCATAGTGCGGTATATTACATCCGTTGCGCCCTCAACATATCTTTCCTGGTCTGTATCTTCAATTCTCAATATAAACTTTCCGCCCTTTGACTTCGTTAAAAGATATGTGTAAAGTGCGGTTCTTAAATTTCCGATGTGCATATATCCTGTGGGACTCGGTGCAAATCTTGTTCTTACTTCCTTTTCCATAAGTTTTCCTTCTTTCTTTATTTTATTGCGCTCTGCGCATTTTCAACAATCTTCACTTACTTTTCTTCGTTGCTGTAATAAATAACCCAAGCAATTTCAGTATCTTTATCCGCCCTGTAACGCTGACTTACCCTGCCGCCGACTATTGCCAAAACCTCGCTGCCGCAGCACACAAGGGGAATATCATCTCGTTTTTCACGGGGAATTTTCATATCAATAAATATGCTTTTGATTTTTTTGCTTCTTCCGTCCGAAAAAACAGCCATAAAATCACC
>CAZTEA010000272.1:0-1743 GCA_964612315.1 uncultured Oscillospiraceae bacterium
CCTGAAGACTTTCTGTATCCTGTTCTTCTGTTTTCTGTTGCCCTTTTCATGTCTTGCATCTTATCATTGCTGTCCTGCTTAAACTTTGCAAGCTTGTCTTCAAAAGATAGGTCAGCGGAAGGTGTATCACCAAACGAAAACTCTGCCGGAGCACCTGAAAAAACATATTTTTTTCTGCTTTCCTCCATTGCCTTTTTTATTGACAGTGCGATTTTCCCGTTAGGATCAATGCTTACAATTTTCACCTTTACTGCATCCCCGATTTTAAGATGTTCATTAATATCCTTTACATACTCTCTCGAAACCTCGGAAATATGTACAAGTCCCGACTTTCCTCCTTCAAGCTCAACAAAGGCACCAAACCCTGTTATGCCAGATACTTTCCCCTCAACAATTTTTCCCACTTCCAAATCCATGGAAATGCTCCTCCTTATTTCTATCGTATATTATAAAATTGCCGACTTCAACCGTTTGAGTCAACAAATTTTCTCTCGTCAGGATACAAAAGGCCAAGCTTGTCACGTGCTGTTCCCTCAATAGTTTCTCTGCTTTCGGCGTTTTCTATCTCTTTTTTAATTTGTTCGCTTTCGCTTTCTTCACCGGCTATTTTTTCTTTCAACTCTTTCATTTTGTCTTTGCTCTCATTTATCTTAAGTTGCTGTGTAAAAAGCGACACCGCAAAATACAAAATCAGGACTGCAATTACTGCATACCACACAAAATTTCGTTTTTTCTTCATAGGCTATTACTCCCGCTTATATATAGTCTATTATATACCAGCAATCGGCAGTTGTAAAGATATTTTTATATTTTTTTTATTTTTATACGCATAAGCTTTGCTTTATTTCGGAACATTCTATGTATATTTTTTATATCTCTTGCTGTTTTACGTACAGGAGAAAATACAAAAAAAACTGCTTTCTTGCTTTTTTTAGCTATCAATTTAATCGGCACAAAAACTATTTTAAAAACAAAAAGCAACAGCTTTTTAATACATAAAAGCAAAAGCACTCCGACTTTTACAAAAAAACGGCTTATCAACAAAAAATAAAGTAACGCTCCGATGATGCTTGAAACAAATACATACCATCTTAATTCTCCGTCATTTACAGAAAATACCCACCCCATAAAAAACATTGTCGATATAATCCAAAATACCGCATCGCACCAATTGGTTAAACCCGATTTGGCATTTACAGCTCGTCTGATAATGCGAAAAAAATCAAAAATCAATCCGAAAACCGCTCCTGATGCCAAGCACATCAAAAAAACCGAACCCTGAAGTGAAATTTCATCAATCATTTACTTAAACAGTCTTCCCATAAACGAAGTTCCCGATGCTTTATCACGCTCTTTATATACACATCCGGTAATTTTTCCTTCAATTTCGACATCCCCGGTTTCGACACTCAGCTTGTTTATATGCAATCCGCTCCCACTTATTTCAAGGTAGCCCGCCGCTGTATTTAGTGTCACCGAATTTTCATCAAAAGCACCAACCTCGTCAACCGCGCTTATACTCATTTTTTCACGACCCTCAATAATGATATTATGATTTAACTGCTTTGACTGATATGACTTTTTTTCGTCCATTATATGCCCCTCTTTCTTTCATGCTATTGATATAGCTTATGTAAATACTACTTTTAATATGACCTAAAAAGTCATAAAACCCACTTGATATTTGCTATAAAATAAAAGCCTTGGTCATTGACCAAAGCTTTTATTTTATAGGCTGCATAC
>CAZTEA010000273.1:0-1722 GCA_964612315.1 uncultured Oscillospiraceae bacterium
AACCCTGATGGAATCTGGGATTTCTGGCGTGCATCTATAATGTACACGAAAGCCAAAAGAAAATCCTGTCTTATGACAGGATTTTTTCTTTTGCTTTTTTCGCTATTCATTAAATACGATAGGATTTTTAAATAAATAATGAAATCGCTTCGTTGATGAATGATTAAGAATTGAAAATTTTGAAATTATATGTTACAATAAACACAACAGCAGAAGAAAAGCAATCGCTTTTCAAAAAATTGGGCTGATAGAACAGCGGAGAAGAGATTTGTTGAGTGGTGTGGCGAATATGGAAAAAATCAGAAATTTGAAATTGAAAAACAGCGAAATTGTAACGCTTCAAAAGATTGAAAGCGGGTGCTTTGAAAAGGACGGTCGCCGCTTTGAATCTTTGCCGAAAATTTGCAGAGTGGTTATAAAGTCGGCACCGGGACCGGGTTCTGAAATCATATCCGAAGTTTGGCTGCCCGATAATTGGAACGGAATATTTGTCGGACTTGGCAACGGCGGAATGGCGGGTGTGATTTCTTACGATGCTTTGACAACTTATGCTCGGCGAGGGTATGCGGCAGCTCATACGGATATGGGCACTTCGAGAGGAAGAAACAGCGGAATTGACAATCCCGATGTTTGGAAAGATTTCGGATACAGGGCAACGCACATTATGACGGAGGAAAGCAAGGCGCTGATAAGTGCTTATTACGGGCGATGCGCAAGCTATTCCTATTTTATCGGAGCGTCCACCGGCGGTCAGCAGGCATACTCGGAGGCACAGCGCTTTCCCGAAGATTATGATGGGATATTGGCGGAAGTTCCTGCAAATAACCGAGTGTTTTTACATACATATTTTCTGTGGAATCATAACCACCTTCGATTGAAAGACGGAACGGTTATGTTTTCGGCGGAGGAAGTAAATCAAATAACCGATTGTGCGGTGGAGTTTTTTAAAGCTGAGGGTGACGGTGAAAAAGAGGACGATTTTGTTACATTTCCGTATAATGGTAAGGAAACGATTGACTCTTTCCTAAAATTTTTGCGGGAGAGATGCCCTCATTTCACAAAGGAGCAGACAGATGCTTTAAAAGCCGTGTATTGCGGTCCGGTTAACCCCAAAACAAATCAACAGATATATAACGGTATGCCGCAAGGCTCGGAAATATACGGTTGCGGAATTTTGGAATGTCAAGAAGAAGAAAGCCCTCATTTTTATCCTTTTGTTTGGGCGTTTGGTGAGGATTATGACGGGTATCAATTCGACTTTGCCGATGATTTGGATAGGCTTGACAGGGTGCTTTCGAAGACACTTAATGCCAACTGTGCGGATTTGACGGAGTTTTGCAAGGGTGGCGGAAAGATGGTTGCTTTTTCGGGAAGTGCCGACCCGTGCGTGCCTTATCCCGATGCCGTTAAATACTATAACAGAGTTTGCGAAAAAATGGGCGGATACGAAAACACCAATTCGTTTTTCAGGTATTTTATACTTCCCGGGAGAGCTCACGGCGCAGAGGGCAGGGGAGTAAATGCGGTATGGAGCAACGAGAAACGGGACGATATGCTTCATATGCTGAGGGATTGGTGCGAGAGAGGAAAAGCTCCCGAATATCTTGTTACGGCGCATATTGACGAGGCGGATAACATAAAATTTATCAGAAAGGTTTATCCGTACAAGGGTGACAAGCGGGAGGAACGAGATTTTCCGAAATCGTGGGACACAAAATATAT
>CAZTEA010000274.1:0-1710 GCA_964612315.1 uncultured Oscillospiraceae bacterium
CTGCATCCCAAAACATCCTCTTCGTTCGGCTGACTCAAAAGTA
The DNA here is from genome assembly GCA_964612315.1 of uncultured Oscillospiraceae bacterium. GTDB lineage: Bacteria > Bacillota > Clostridia > Monoglobales > Monoglobaceae > SIG454. The sequence goes on from CAZTEA010000274.1 coordinate 44, forward strand.
TTTCCACCTCCGCACCGGTAAGGATTTCGGGAAGCTTTCTTTCTGTTTTATAATTCTTCACATTTTCCGTCGGATCTTTGTCTATAAAACGATTTTTAAGCAAATATAAATAAAAAGACCGAAGAGATGCCAAATTTCTGGAAACGGTGGTTGCGGAAACATTATTCTCCTGAAGATTCATAACATACGCCAAAACATCGGTTTTTGTGGCTTCTTCAAGCTTTACCGACCTTTTTGAAAGATATTTCTCAAATTTTAAAACATCTCGTTTATAAGACAAAAATGTATTCTCAGAAACTTTCTTTTCATTTAAAAGATAATCCAAATATTTATCTTTAGTTTCCCCCATAAAGTTTCCTCCTGTTTTACCGAAAAAATCCGGCAATCATATATTTTGCCGCAGTACCCTCGCAAACTCCGCAAAGGAGAGCAATCAAAAAAACTCCCCCCAAGGCAACAATGCCGAATTTTCCTATTCTTTTAAATTTTTTCTTCTTTTCTCTTTTTACGCCAAGGGCGTTTCTGACGGAAATAACCGCCAAAATTATCAAACATGGTATAAATATTAAATTTTGAAAAACAGTCGAACAAACCGCATAGCCAAAGCCCTTCAAACCGAAAAGGCGTGTCATAACGCCTATCGAAAATCCGATTTTTACACCCTTTATTGCAACTTCCGCAAAGATTAACGGTATGCAAACGGCAAAAAAACCGAAAAACAAAACCAACACAAGCGGAAAAATATATTTTTTTAATCCGCCCCAAACAGCTGCTACAAAAGATCCGTTATAGTCTGCCACAGACTGGAGATTTACCGATTGCCGTACCGACTCCAGCTTGTCCGCATTTATAAGCCCCGATATCACTCCGCCGATTATAACTCCGATGACAAAAATAATTGCAAACGCCAAAATTGCCTTTTGATATTTTTTTCCGCAACGCTTCAGCTTTTGTCCGATTTTTCGCATATACTTCCCTCCGCTTTTGCTTTTGGTAAATTATATGCAATGAAAGAAAGTATAATTCCTGTCTATTTTGACATTTCTTCCGCTTTGGCAACGCAAACATCTATTGCCTGCTGAACCGCAGTTTTAAACCCAAGCTTTTCAAGCTCGCAAACTGCCGCAATGGTTGTTCCGCCCGGGGAACATACATTATCGCAAAGCTTTGACGGATGTATACCCGTTTCGCTTACCATTTTTGCCGAGCCTTCAACAGCTTTTGCGACGATTTTAAGCGCAACTTCCTTGGGTATGCCGTATTTCACGCCGCTATCCGCCATTGCATCTATAAGCATATAAATATAAGCGGGACTGCTTCCGTGCAAAGCGGTTGCCGCATTGATATACTTTTCATCAAGAACTATTGCCGCTCCCACCGCTTCAAAAATTTCGCACACCAAAGAAACACTTGCCTCTGACGCACACTTATTGGGAGAAATAACCGCCATTCCGCAATTTACTTGTGCCGGCGTATTGGGCATAACTCGAATAATCTCTTTATCCTCACCTAAAATTTTTTCGATTGTACCAAGAGTTGTTCCTGCCGCAATCGAAACAAAAACTTTATTTTCGGCACAGACTTTTATCTCTTCAAGAACCATAGGCAAAACATTGGGTTTTACGGCAAGAATAATCATATCCGATTTTTCCACCGTCTCTTTATTG
>CAZTEA010000275.1:0-1701 GCA_964612315.1 uncultured Oscillospiraceae bacterium
CTCCGTCATAATTTTCAACAAAGGAGGGAGCAAGGCTTACAAACACAGGGTCGCCGCTTTGCAAAAGAACCTTTGCTTTCTCGGTTTCGTCCACGATTTGTTTTGCGTTTTGAGGACAAACAACGAAGCATTGACCGCATAAAGTACATTCGTTTCCGATAATATGAGCCTGATTTCCGGAAAAACGAATGGCTTTTACTGGGCAATGACGAATACATTTATAACAGTTTTTGCAGTTTGATTTTTTTAAAGTTAAACAGTTCGGCATTTAGTTCACTCCCTTTCGCTTTTTATTACGGCAAGAACTTTTTCCGAGAAAAAGTCCTTAAAATTTTCACGGGTAATTCCGGTGTGAACCTCGTCGTCCACCAAAACGGTTACGCCGGCTCGGTTGCACTTTCCCGTGCAAAAGCTTCCGGCGAGGGTAATCCGGTCCTCAAGATTGTTTTCGGAAACAGCGGATTTGAGTAATTCGATAATTTCAGGTGAGCCCTTAATATGGCACGAGCTCCCAACACAAATTTGAATAATCATAGCGACCTCACATTTTGTCCAGAATTTCGTTTTTGAAGAAATCTTCAACGGTATCGGGGGAAACCGAGTGGAAAATATCATCAACGGTTACGCAAACGCCCTTTTGACATTCGCCCAGGCAAAAAGTTCCGCATAGATCCACTTTGCCGTCAAGATTATTGGCGCTGATAAGCTTTTGAAGCTGTTCAACCACACGGCGAGAACCTTTAATGTGGCACGAACTTCCGATACATACTGTTATTTTCATTAAAAACATCCTTTCCGATTGCGATGAAACAAATAATATTGTATATTTGCAAATTTCGGCATAATGCACCAAAATCTTGTTTGCAAATTCCAAAATTTCTATAATTATATTATATCATCAATCGTAGTAAAGTCAACCAAAAAATTTTGGATGGCAGGATTGCTTTTGCTGCGGCAAAAATGAAAATACCCCGAAGGGAAGGTTAAACTTCCTTTCGGGGTAATGAGGCGAATGTATTTTACCGAATATTCGTTAAATGCTTTAAATGACATTTCTTACTGCGTTGCCATTCCGCAGGAAAGCGAAGGGGTGGCGTGGAGAAAATGCCGCAACTTCGGGCAATATCGGTTTTTCACCATGGGGCATATGAGGATATTCCGCAAAGTCGCAATAAGCTTTTGGATTACGCAAAAGAGAATAATAAGGAGCTTTCGGGGGTATTCAGAAATATTTACCTTGACGGACCGTCGCCGCACAAGGATGAGTCAAAGTTGATCACGCAAATTGTTGCGATAATAAAATAATATAACCACCCCAAGCCAAACGGCCTGAGGTGGTTTGTTTTTATAAGTTAAATTCCGCAAATCTATTGAGCATTGCCGCAATTTCGGCTCTGGTTGCATTGTCTTTCGGATTTAATGTGCTTTCGGTTTTGCCCTGTATTATGCTGCTTCCGACCGCATACTGTAAAGCCTCGATTGCGTACTCGGATATTTCGTCAAAATCGGAGTAGGACAAAATGTTTGTGCTTTCGCCCACAGATACATCATTGCCCGTTGCCTTTGCATATCTGTATAAAATTACCGCAATTTGCTCTCGGGTTATGTTTTCGTCGGGGGCAAATTCCGTTTCGGAAATACCCGAAACAATGCCTCTTTGCTCTGCCCAGATTACCGCATCACGGTAGTAGCTGTCTTCTT
>CAZTEA010000276.1:0-1685 GCA_964612315.1 uncultured Oscillospiraceae bacterium
ACTTTAAAACGCTTGGTATTAAAAAGGGTGATAGAGTTATGCTTGTTTTAAAGCGACACTATCAGTTCTGGTATGCAATGATGGGACTTAATAAAATCGGTGCTATTGCAATTCCGGCGACCAATCAGCTTCAGGAGCATGATTTTGAATACCGCTTTAAAAGTGCGGGTATAAGTGCAATTATTTGTACGGCGGACGGAGATACGGCGCATCAGGTTGACATTGCGGCGGCAAATTGCCCTGACCTTACAACTAAATTGCTGGTAGGCGGAAAAAGAGAAGGATGGCGTGATTTTGATGAGGAATATGTTCGCTACAGCACTCATTACAACCGTCCCGATGATGCTCCCGGCGGTGATGACCTTATGCTTATGTTTTTTACCTCGGGAACTTCCGGTTATCCTAAAATTGCAGCACATAACTATAAGTATGCGCTCGGACATTTCCATACAGCAAAGTATTGGCATAATGTTGATCCGGACGGACTTCATTTTACCATTTCCGATACGGGCTGGGCAAAATCGATGTGGGGTAAGCTTTACGGACAATGGCTTTGCGAAGCAGCAACCTTCGTTTATGATTTTGACAGATTTGATGCGGCTGATATTTTGCCTATGTTTGCAAAATATCATATTACAACATTTTGTGCTCCCCCTACAATGCTTCGCATGATGATTAAGCAGGATATATCGAAATATGATTTTTCATCGGTTAAGCATATGTCAACGGCGGGAGAAGCGTTAAACCCCGAGGTTTACAGACAATTTGAGAAAGCTACGGGTCTTCAGATTATTGAAGGCTTCGGTCAATCAGAAAGCACAATGATTATAGGTAATTTAACAGGTGCACCGCATAAAATCGGTTCAATGGGTAAGCCGGCGCCGATTTATGATGTTTCCTTGGTTGATTCCGACGGAAATCCCGTTAACACCAGCGAAAACGGAGAAATTGTTATCAATGTTAAAAACGGTGCGCCGTGCGGTTTATTCACGGGATACTATGGTGACCCCGAAAAGACTGCTGAGGTTTGGCATGACGGATATTACCATACGGGTGATGTGGCTTGGCGTGACGAGGACGGTTATTACTGGTATGTGGGTCGTGTGGACGATGTTATCAAGTCCTCAGGATACAGAATAGGTCCGTTTGAAATTGAAAGTGTTATTATGGAGCTTCCTTATGTTTTGGAATGCGGTGTTTCGCCTGTTCCCGACGAAGTGAGAGGTCAAATTGTTAAAGCGAGCATTGTGCTGGTTGACGGCACAGAGCCCACAGAAGAGCTTAAAAAGGAAATCCAAAACTATGTTAAGGAGAAAACTGCTCCTTACAAATATCCGAGAATAGTTGAATTCCGTGAAAGTCTTCCGAAGACGGTAAGCGGAAAAATTCAGAGAAATAAGCTTTAATCAAAAAGGCTGCCGAAAAATGCGTGAAAGCTTTTCGGCGGTCTTTTTTTGAAAAAGAGAATTGCTTAAAGATTTATTGACATTGAGAAAAAAATAGTATATAATATTTAACTGGGTAACAGTATTCTAGTCAATCTCGGCAATTCCCAGGGCGGGCCTAAAAATTCGCCGAAGGGCATATCGATGAAGTTCCTGGTGCTTGCTTTCGACGCCCAGTCGGGGGCGTGTGCTGGGAGTTAAGGCTTAGGGGCGATCCGCAATGGCATGTGGGCGTTGACC
>CAZTEA010000277.1:0-1679 GCA_964612315.1 uncultured Oscillospiraceae bacterium
GGTCTGTGTTAAGAGCTTCCAAAAGTGTTTTACCAACAAGAATTTCAGATGCCATAGCGGCAGAATGAGTCATACCGGAACATCCTACAGTTTCAACGAGGGCTTCCTGAATGATACCTTCTTTAACATTTAAAGTAAGTTTACAAGTACCCTGCTGCGGAGCACACCAGCCAATACCGTGTGTAAGACCGGAAATGTCCTTAATTTCTTTTGCCTGTGTCCATTTACCTTCCTGGGGGATAGGTGCCGGGCCGTGATAAGCGCCTTTAGCCAAAGGACACATCATTTCAACTTCAGCTGAATATTTCATAAATATTCCGCTCCTTTCAACAATGTATTTTGATTTAATTATGTTGCAAATTTAACCAACACTAATGATACCACAAAATCCCCTTTTTGTCAACAAAAAAGACAGCTTAACGCCGTCTTTTTACAGGTTTTTATGCCTTCTCAAACGCTTTTTCTTTATTCTCAGGTAGCGCCTCTTGCTTCTCCTCCAATTTATCCTTTGCCGATTGAAGCATAAGCTTTATTCGGTTTTCCTGATTAACCTTTGAAGCGCTGGCATCATAATCGATTGCAACAATATTTATTTCCGGATTTCTGTCCTTTATGGGCTTCATCATACCCTTCCCGCAAATATGGTTGGGAAGACATCCGAAGGGCTGTGTGCAAATAATATTTTCAACGCCGGAATTGAAAAGCTCCAGCATCTCCGCCGGAAGCAGCCAGCCCTCACCCATTTTACAGCCGGGGTTTATATATTCCGAAACCCTTTTGGCGGTTTCTTCAAAATATGCGGGTGGTCTGAATCTGCCGTCCTTTTCATATTCCCCGATAATGACTTTTTGCTTTCCCAGCAAAAAATTATAGGCTAAGGAAATTATTTTTGTCTTTAAAAATCCGCCTCGTTTATATAGCCTGTAGTCCACAAGGGAATTGTAAACGCAATAAAGAATAAAATCCAGCAATCCCGGAGTTGTGACCTCCGCTCCCTCGCTAACCAAAAATTCCTCCAAATTATTGTTTCCGAGAGGGGAATATTTAACATATATTTCTCCCACAACTCCAACCTGAACCTTTTTCTCGTTGGTTTTCGGAATATTTCCGAAAGCGTCGATTATCTTTTCAAAATTTTTCTTAGCCTTTTTAAACGATACACCCTCATTCATCATTTCATCGGCAAGTTTGTCTGTGTAATAGTCAGCAAGCTTTTCGCTGTCGCCGTGATTGATTTCATAAGGCTTGCTTTGGTTGGTAAGAGACAGCAATAAATCTCCGTACAAAACGCCGTATGCCATTTTATGCAAAATGGGCAAGGTAAGCTTAAAGCCGGGATGCTCTTCAAGACCCGCAAAACTGAACGATATAACGGGGATGTGCCCGTAACCGCCTTTTGCCAAAGCCTTTCTCAGCAAAGAGATATAGTTGGAAGCTCTGCAGCCGCCGCCTGTTTGAAACAGCAAAAGCGCCACCTTATCAGGGTCGTATTTCCCGCTTTTTACAGCCTCCATAAACTGCCCGATAACCAGTATTGCCGGATAACAGGTATCATTATGAACATATCGAAGTCCCGTTTCCCCGATACTTGAATTGTTGGTTTCAAGCAATTCGATTTTATATCCGTACTTTCTTAAAACCTGGATTAAAAGCTTAAAGTGAACAGGAAGCATATTCGG
>CAZTEA010000278.1:0-1673 GCA_964612315.1 uncultured Oscillospiraceae bacterium
CTCTTGGGGCGGCATAACAGCATTGCTTGATTTTGTTTCCGTATAGTTTTGACTTATCTCAATACCGTGCGCTTTCTGCCCTTTCTCATCCTTCGGCGCAAAAATCAACTGCATTCCTTTTAAAACGAACATAAGAATTATCAAAACCGAAAAAACTATCAAAAGTCCGATTGCCGTTACCTGAAGCCCCACCATAAGAGCATCAACAGGATTTCCTATTCTTCCGCCCAGTTCAAGCGCTTCATGAATTGTCATATTTCATTCCCCCTAACTTAAAGCGGAATATTTCCGTGCTTCTTACCCGGTCGCTGTTCCCTTTTGCTCATAAGCATTTCAAGAGCGCTGATAATTCTCGGTCTTGTCGAATCAGGTTCGATAACATCATCAACATAGCCTCTGGAAGCCGCAACATACGGGTTGGCAAATTTTTCCGTGTATTCGTTAATCTTATTTTTCCTTTCGTTTATCGGATCATCGGACGCCGCTATATCCTTGCGGAAAATAATATTTGCCGCACCGTCGGGACCCATAACGGCAATCTCTGCGCTGGGCCATGCAAATACTATATCCGCACCGATGTGCTTGCTGTTCATTGCAATATATGCTCCGCCGTACGCTTTTCTGACAATTACATTGATTTTCGGAACGGTCGCTTCGGAAAACGCATAAAGCATTTTTGCACCGTGACGGATAATTCCGCTATGCTCCTGAGTTGTGCCGGGAAGATATCCGGGAACATCGGTAAAGGTTACAAGCGGAATGTTAAAACTATCGCAAAATCTGATAAATCTTGCCGCCTTATCCGAAGAATTAACATCCAAAGAACCTGCCATAAATTTAGGCTGGTTTGCAACAATTCCCACGGTTGAACCGTTCATTCTTGCAAAGCCGATAATAATATTTTCCGCAAACTGCGGGAATACTTCATAAAATCCGCCGTTGTCAACAATCTCCGCTATAACAGTCTTCATATCATATGCTTTGTTTGCATCCTCCGGCACAACCGTTGAAAGATTTTCGGACAATCTGTTAATTTCATCGGTTTCTTCATAAGCCGGTGCCAATTCAAGGTTGTTTGACGGGAGATAATCCAAAAGCTCCTTAACCTGAGCAAAGCATTCTTCCTCATTTTTACAGCGAACGGACGCAACACCGCTCTTTGTTGAATGAGTCTGCGCACCGCCGAGCTCATCAAAGGAAACCTCTTCGCCTGTAACAGCCTTAACAACATTCGGTCCTGTTATAAACATTTGAGAAGTATTATCAACCATAAATACAAAATCACAGATAGCAGGTGAATATACCGCTCCACCCGCACACGGACCCAAAATTATGGCAATCTGAGGAATAACACCTGACGCAAGGGTATTTCTGTAGAAAATATTGCCGAAGCCCGCCAAGGCATCTATTCCCTCTTGAATTCTTGCGCCGCCGCTGTCTGAAATGCCGATGATGGGAGCGCCCATTTTCATCGCCATATCCATAACCTTACAGATTTTGGCTGCGTGCATTTCGCCCAAAGAGCCGCCTATAACCGTGAAATCCTGAGCGTAAGCGTAAACCAGTCTTCCGTTTACGGTACCGTAACCCACAACAACGCCCTCACCGGGAGCCTCTGTATTCGGCATATCAAATTCATTACTGCGATGCTTAACGAATGCATCTATTTCAAC
>CAZTEA010000279.1:0-1667 GCA_964612315.1 uncultured Oscillospiraceae bacterium
CTTAATATATTAAACGAATTAAAAAATAAAGCAAACGAAGCATAAGGTTTACCGGATGTATTGAAAAAGAGGTTTTTATGGGAAAAATACATATACTTGATAAAAATGTTTCCAATATGATTGCGGCTGGAGAGGTTGTTTCTCGTCCTGCTTCAGCTGTAAAAGAGCTTATAGAAAATTCGCTAGACGCCGGAGCACACAGTATCACCGTTGAAATTAAAAACGGAGGTATTTCGTATATACGTGTTACGGATGACGGTTGCGGAATTGATGGCGATGATTTGGTATATGCTTTTGTTCCGCATGCCACCAGCAAGATAGAGTATGCGGAGGATCTGGAGAAAATAGCGACCTACGGATTTAGAGGAGAGGCACTTGCAAGTATAGCTGCTGTTTCAAACGTTGAAGTTATCAGCAAAACGGAAGACAATGAAATGGCAAACTGTGTTAAAGTTGACGGAGGAGAATGTGAAGAGGCAGAAAGCTGCGGTGCACCCAACGGCACGACAATAATTGTTAAAAACTTGTTTTTTAATACTCCGGCACGGTTTAAGTTTTTGAAAAAGGACAGTGCAGAAACTGCCGCTGTTACGGATGTATGCCAAAAGGCGGCACTTTCACGACCCGATGTGTCATTTAGATATATAAGCAACGGAAAAGAAATTTTCTTTACTCCCGGAAATAATGCGTTGCTTGATACCATATTTGCTGTTTTCGGAAGGGATTTTGCCAAGCATATGATTGCCGTTGATTATGAAAATAACGGCATCGCCGTACAGGGATTTATAGGCAGTGCGGCAGTGGCAAGACCCAACAGAAATATGCAAATTTTCTTTGTTAACGGTAGAAATGTGGCAAACCGTATTCTTTCTGTTGCCATTACCGAAAGCTATAAAAATCAACTCACTGTCGGTAAATTTCCTGCCGGAATACTTAATGTTACCATAAATCCAAAGCTTATAGATGTAAATGTGCATCCTGCAAAAACCGAAATAAAGTTTGTGGATGAGCATGCAATGTATGATGCAATTTATTGGGGATGTAAAGGTGCACTGTACGAAAAGCCGTATGTTCCAGAGGTTTCGATTAATGAAGATAAAATAAAAAATAGTGAAAAGACAGAAAAAGAACGCACTAATATCGAGAAACAAGGCGAAACATCAAGTAATATCAATGCTTCATCCTTTAACCTGATGGATAAGAATTTTGTCATAAAGGATAAGGCTCCTTCATTTATGCCTGAAAAAAAGCAGAGTACAGAAACGCAATTTGTTTTAAGGGAAGAGCCTATGTTACATGTTAAAAGGGAAATCCCGTCTGTATTTGCCAAGCCGTATACAAAGGAAGAGTCGGCAGAGCAACAAACGATTGAAATTGTCGAAGAAAAGAAGTTTAAGATAATAGGTCAGGTTTTTGATACATATATAATAGTCCAATTAGGCAATGAGATGCTGATGATTGATCAGCATGCGGCTCATGAACGGTTGAATTTCGAAAAAATCAAGAAAAGCCGAGAAGAAAGAAATACGGTTTCTCAAATGCTTTTAGTGCCCGAAATGGTAAGCCTTACATCAGAGGAGATGTCCTTGTGGGAAGACAACAAAGACTTTTTCTTTTCGATAGGTTTTGAAACAGACGTTATGGGAGAAAGCGAAATAATAGTAAGG
>CAZTEA010000280.1:0-1663 GCA_964612315.1 uncultured Oscillospiraceae bacterium
TTCCTATACCTACAAGGAGGACTCCTTTGAGGATGAAAAGCGCCGCAAGAAAAACTCGAACACGGGTGAATATTGTTCAAAAAAACGGCTTCCCCTTTTTTATTCACAGAAATCGTAAAAGACGGGGAATTTTGGCGGGCATTTTAATTTTCGCCTTAATTATAGGATATTTTTCCACCCATCTTATGGGCATTACAATAAACGGCGGCGCTTTTATTTCCGACGAGGCTCTTACAAATTCCTTAAATTCTTACGGAGTTAAAATCGGTACGCCTCTTAATAAAATAAACACAAAAATTTTAAAAAATCAACTTATGACCGCCAACGAAGAACTGGGATGGATTGGCATAAATCTTAAAGGCTCACGGCTTTTCATAGAAATCAAGGAGCGTAAAGGACGAGTGGACGCAATTTCCTCCGCTCCCTGCAATTTGGTGGCGGCAAAGGACGGCGTGGTGCGCTTAATGGAGGTAAGAGACGGGCAGACAATGGTTCTTAAAGATACTCCCGTTAAAGCTGGCGATCTTTTGGTAAGCGGAGTTATCGACAGTAACACCGTCGGAATGAGGTATACCTACTCTCACGGAGAAGTTTTTGCCGAGACCTACTACAAAGAAGAAATAGAAATTCCTCTAAAATACACTCAAAAGCGAATGACCGGAAACATCCAAACAAAATGCAATCTTCAGCTTCTCGGACTTACTTTAAAGCTCTATTTAAAGGACGACCCCGACTATAAAAACTATCAAAGTATCGTGCAAAAGTGCGAGTTTTCACCGCCTCTTAAAATTTTCCCTTCATTATTTATAGAGAAGAAAAAATTTTTCGAACAAAAAGAGCACACTAAAACCAGAACCGTAAACGAAGCGGCAGAGCTTGGCAAATTTCAGCTTTTACACAGAATAACCGCCAAGCTTTCAAAAAACGGAAAAATCCAAAGCACAAAGCTCTCTTTTACCGAAAACAACCAAAGCGTAACCGTTTTCTTAGAGTGTATATGCTACGAAAATATTGCGGTGCAAGTTCCGATTGACAAAACAGAAGATTTGGAATATAATGTTAGTAATCAAGAAACACAAATGAGGTAATTCAATGGACAGACATATCGAAGTTGATAAAATGGAAAATCTTATTGCTCTTTTTGGAAGTTTTGACGAAAATGTCAGAATTATCGAAAAGAGCTTTGATGTTGCCATAATAAACCGAGGCTCGGACATAAAAATAGCCGGAGAGCCGAATAATGTTGACAAAACCGTAAGAGCCATTCAAAATCTTTTGGGAATGATAAACAACCAAACCGCCGTTTCCGAACAGGAGGTTCGCTATGTAATTTCCCAAATTGAAGAAGGAAACGAGGAAGAGCTTGCAACCCTTGGCGAGGGCTGTGTTCTTATTACTTCACGAGGCGTTCCAATTAAGCCCAAAACTTTGGGACAGAAAAAATACATTGAAACAATCTCCAAAAATTCAATTGTTTTCGGAATTGGGCCTGCGGGAACGGGAAAAACCTATCTCGCCGTGGCAATGGCGGTTCAAGCCTTTAAAAACAAAGAGGTTTCCAAAATAATTTTGACCAGACCTGCCGTTGAGGCAGGCGAAAAATTGGGATTTCTGCCGGGAGACCTGCAAAACAAGGTGGATCCATACCTGCGCCCGTTATATG
>CAZTEA010000281.1:0-1636 GCA_964612315.1 uncultured Oscillospiraceae bacterium
TAGCTGTACTGTCTTTGTACTTTCATCTGTAACCAAAACTGGCCACAGAAAATCACCCCAATGCTCAATAAACTGTAAAATCAACACTGTCGCATATACCGGATAGGAAATCGGTAACACTATAGCGAAAAACGTTCTAAATGGAGAAGCCCCATCAATTGCCGCTGCTTCAATCAACGAATCCGGAACATCTACAAAAAACTGACGAAACAAAAATATACTAAAACAATTTGCAATAAACGGCATAATCAATGCAGCAAATGTATACAGCATATTGGCTTTAAAAATCAAAAAATACAACGGCAAAATAATGCTTTCCAATGGAATAATAATTAATGCAACTACCACCGAAAACAAAAAATCTTTTCCACGAAACTGCAATTTTGCCAATGCATAACCACACATCGAATTAACAATCAATCCAAAAAATATGGTCACAGACACATAATAAATACTATGCAAAGTTGTTCTAAGGATTTCACCGTCAGCAATAATTTTTTTATAATTATCCAAACTTGCTTCTGTTGGCCAAAAAGCCAAAATAGAAGACATGTCTGCAAAAATCCGAACTTCCGGTTTCAAAGACGATATAATCATCCACACAATCGGTGCCAAAAAAATCAATGAAAGTACAATATTGAACGAATACATCAAGATTTTTGTTAAACGTTTTTGTTTTTTTATACCCATTATCCAACCTCCTGTAAACACTCAATCTTTTTCAATAAGCAGTCGTTTCAATATCATCGACACAACTACTACTATGAGGAAAAATACCACAGCCATACAGGAAGCATATCCCGCTTTTTTATATTGAAAGCCTTGTTGATAAATATAGTATACCATCGTTCTTGTACTGTTCTGCGGACCACCATTTGTCATGAGATACGGTTGCGTAAATACTTTAAAAGCCTGAATCGTTACATAAACTACTATAAAGGATATTACGCTTCTCAACCCTGGTACTGTAATATATCGGAATTTTGCCATAGCATTTGCTCCATCAATAGACGCAGCTTCGTAAAGTTCTGGTGATATATTATTCAATCCTGCAATAAAAATAATCATCTGATACCCTACACCTTGCCATATTGACATAACCAGAATGGAATTCATAGCCTGATCTGCACTTCTTAAAAATCTCTGTTCCGGCAATCCCAAAACACCTAAAATTGCATTAAATAATCCATTATTAGGATTATACAAAAATGTCCACAAAATTGACACTACTGTCAACGATGCAATTACTGGTGCAAAATAGGCTATTCTAAAAAATGTTCTTCCAAACATTTTTCGATTTACCAAGATTGCCATACTTAAAGCCATAATTGCTTCAATAGGAACAATCGCAAAGGTAAAATATGCCGTATTTTTCAGACATTTCCAAAACAATTTATCTGTTAATAACGTCTTATAATTTGTCAATCCAACAAATTCCATTTTGTCTGGGGTCAATACATAAAAATCTGTAAAGCTAAATCCCAACGCCATAAGTGCCGGAAGAATTAGAAAAATGCACAACAGCACTACTGCCGGAGCTGCAAACAAATATCCCATTCTCGATTGTCTCAAATTATATTTAGATTTGGTTTTATTCACCTTTGCGATCCTCCATTCTCATTTGACGCTACATATC
>CAZTEA010000282.1:0-1630 GCA_964612315.1 uncultured Oscillospiraceae bacterium
CCATTATTTAATCCTCCGAAATTTTTAAAAGCTTCGCCGCATTTTTATAATAAATTTTCTTTTTTTCGTCTTCTGTAAGATTTAAGTTTTCAATTAAAAATTTCTCCCATTTCGGCTTGTGCCAAGGAGAGTCCGAACCGAATAAAATTTTATCTATTCCGTGCTTTTCGATTATGGTTTGAGCGTGATATTTGCTGATATTTCCATACCCGAAGGAAACATCGAAATAAAGAGGCAAAGAGCACATTTTTTCAATCACCTCATCTCTGCAGTCCACACCGCCCCAATGAGCGGCAACCACAGGCGAATCAAACCATTTAAGGGCATTTTTGAAATTTTTTGGCATTGCATGATAAGGAGGGGCATAGCCGTAGTCCGCCCCTGCGTGAAATACCGTAATCAATCCCAATGATGATATCTTTTTGTAAATCGGCTTCATCATTTCATCGTCAATATAAAACCCTTGATATTCAGGGTGGAGCTTGACCCCTTTAAGACCAAGCTCCTTTATTCTTTCCAGTTCATATAAGACATCTGCCGCATAGGGATAAACCGAGCCGAAAGCAATTGTTCTTTCGCCGTTTACAGATGCCGCAAAATCGTTTACGGAGTGCTGCTGTCTTTCATTTGTCGCAATGGACAATATAACGGACGCATCCACGCCGCTCTCTTCCATACTCATAAGCAAGCCTTTAAGATTTCCCTCTGTTGTCGGAATAATTCCCGCCGCACCGCTCAGTTTCTCCATAGCCGCCTTTGCAATTCTGTCGGGAAAACAATGAGTATGAAAATCAATAACCATAAATTATTCGCTCCTTTGAATTTAAGCCGATACTAATCTCCCAAAGATTCCTTGCTTGAAACGGTAACAGCCTTATCGTAGCACATAAACATAGAATCAACTGCTTGTTTATCCGGCTTCTTGGTAACAAGGCTCACTACCGGAACTATCACAAGACCTCCCACCATTGCAATAACGCCGCAGTTAATGGGCGATTGCATAACGGTGGGGAAAGACTTTCTCATAAACATATTGAGAATCATTATGCCCGAGCCGAAAATAAAGCTTGCCCAAACAGACGCTTTTGTAACTTTCTTGCTGTATAATCCGTAAAGGAAGGGAGCTAAAAACGCCCCTGCAAGAGCGCCCCATGAGATTCCCATCATATCGGCTATGTATCCCAAACGATCTTTATTCAAAGCAATAACTGCCGAAATTACAATAAATACCGCAATAAAAAATCTCATAACAAGAACCTGTTTTTTCTCTGACATATTTTTTACGATATTGTCTTTTATAAGATCCAAGGTAAGAGTGGAGCTTGATGCCAAAACCAAGGACGAAAGAGTTGACATAGACGCTGAAAGCACAAGGACTATCACTATTCCGATAAGAATAGCGGGAAGTCCGCTGAGCATCTGAGGAATAATTGCATCAAAGCCGCCGCTTACCACATCAACATCGAATATTCTGCCGAAGCCACCGAGGAAATAGCATCCTCCCGCAACCACAACCGCAAAAATTGTCGATATTATCGTTCCCTTTGATATATCTTTTTCACTTTTTATCGCATAAAATTTCTGAACCATCTGCGGAAGTCCCCAAGTTCCGAGTGAGGTCAGCACAACC
>CAZTEA010000283.1:0-1623 GCA_964612315.1 uncultured Oscillospiraceae bacterium
CCTTTACAACCTTGGCAACACGGTTAAGAGTTACTACTGTTTCTTTTATATCAAGAACGCTTGCGTCAACTCGTTCCTGTTTTCTTGATCTTTCTACTCTTTCTGCCATTTATCTTTTCACCTCTTTTTTCTTAGAATTCAAGGCCACCTTCACGAGCACCTGCTGCAAGCTCTGCAACACGGCCGTGATATAAATATCCGCCTCTGTCAAATACAACTTCCTTTATGTTCTTCTCTGCAGCTTTCTTTGCGATAGCTTCACCGACAGCCTTAGCCGCTGCGCAGTTTCCGCCGTAGTTTGCCTTAAATTCAGCCTCCTGAGTTGAAGCAGATACCAAAGTTGTTCCTGTTGTGTCGTCGATAATCTGAGCATAAATGTGCTTTAAGCTTTTGTATACGCAAAGTCTCGGACAATCGGCAGTTCCGGATATTTTTTTACGAACTCTTGCATGGCGGGCTTTTCTTGCCGCCTCACTGTTCTTTTTCTTAATCATTAAAATCGCACCTCCTTGCGGTTTAGGTATAGAAGTATAAATCCAATTCCCAAAAATATATTATTTCTTCTTGGAACCTGTTTTACCTTCTTTTCTTCTGATAGTTTCATCAATATACTTGATACCTTTACCCTTATAAGGTTCCGGCGGTCTCTTTTCTCTTACTTTCGCAGCGAACTGACCAACCTTCTGCTTATCAGGACCTGAGATTATAATCTGGTTAGGCTGAGGAACTTCAATCTTTATGCCATCGATTTCTTCCATTTCAACCTGATGAGAATAACCAAGGTTCATCACCAGCTTATTGCCCTGCTTCTGAGCTCTGTAACCAACACCGTTGATTTCAAGCTCTTTCTTAAAGCCTGTGCTTACGCCTGTAATCATATTTGCGATAAGTGTACGGGTTAAACCGTGAAGTGACTTATGAAGCTTATCTTCGCTGGGTCTTTCAACCGTAATTTCGCTTCCGTCAACTTTAATTATCATGTCGCTCTGCATTGTCTGAACCAATGTTCCGTTGGCTCCCTTTACAGTAACTTCATTGTTTTCACCTATTTTAACTTCAACTCCAGCCGGAATTGCAATAGGCATCTTACCTATACGAGACATTTACTATTCCTCCTTCCTTTACCAAATAAATGCTAAAACTTCACCGCCAACATTGTTACGGCGAGCTTCCTTATCTGTCATAATACCCTTAGATGTAGAGATAATTGCGATACCGAGTCCCTTAAGCACTCTGGGAAGTTCTTCACAGGATGCGTAAATTCTGAGACCGGGCTTACTTACTCTTTTAAGGCCGGATAAAACCTTCTGCTTGTTTTCCGCATACTTGAGTGTTATTCTGATAACGCCCTGCATAGAATCGTCGATATATTCAACATTCTTAACATATCCTTCATCAAGCAAGATTTTTGCGATTGCCTTTTTCATATTAGACGCAGGAATATCAACGCTTACATGTCTCTGATTATTTGCGTTTCTGATTCTTGTAAGCATATCTGCGATTGGATCTGTAATGTGCATATTTTTTCTCCTCCTTTTTATAGGATTTTAAGAGTCAGTTTGGTTTTCCGCACTGATTATCTTAACCACTTAACCCTCTTTTGAGTTATAATTTATTTTTTTA
>CAZTEA010000284.1:0-1594 GCA_964612315.1 uncultured Oscillospiraceae bacterium
TGCTAAAGTTAAAGAAAAAATTTAATAGCGGATTCAATTTTAAATGGTGGTTATGTTCTCATAATCACCATTTAGTCTATAATAGGCAAGGAGGAAATGAAGTATGGAAAATATGAATGAAAACAATACCAACGAAAACAATGCTTGTGAAGATGTTACAAATAATGAAGTAACGGAAGATATAAAACCGTGGAAAAAAGGATGGCTTAAGGAATTGATTGATTGGATTACGGCTATTTTGATTGCGGCTGTTGTTGCTTTTGTGTTGAAGTCTTTTGTTTTAACACTTGCGGTGGTAAACGGACATAGTATGGACAATACATTGGCTCACGGTGACAGGCTTTATGTTAATAAGCTTTTTTACGAACCCGAAAAAGGCGATATTGTTATAATTGAAACGGATAAGCATCCTGACGGAGCTTTGGTTAAGAGAGTTATTGCAACAGAGGGAGACACCATTTACATTGACCCCGACACCTTTGAAGTATATCTTAACGATAAGCTTTTGGAGGAAAGCTATATAAAAGGAAAAACCACTCTTCCTGCCGTAAAAGATGCAAATTACGGTCTGATTGTGCAATACAGCGGCGAATTGGCGGAAACCTTTGCGGACCCGCAGTACAGCAGAGAACATCCGATTGTTGTGGGAAAAGACCAGGTATTTGTTATGGGAGATAACAGAGAAAACAGTAGCGACAGCCGGTATATGGGACTTTTCTCAACAGACGAAGTTACAGGTCATGCAGTATTCAGGTTTTGGCCGCTCAACAGTATAAAGAAGCTTGACTAAGCTCTTTCTTGAAAGGAATTTATTATGGAATTACAATGGTTTCCGGGGCATATGGCGAAAACCCGCAGACTGATAAAAGAGAATATTAAGCTTGTTGATGTTGTTGTTGAACTTTTGGATGCAAGACTGCCTTTGGCATCGAGAAATCCCGAAATTGACGGAATTGTGGGAAGTCGACCGAGAATAGTTGTGCTTAATAAAAGTGATATGGCTGACAGCGATACAAACAAAAAATGGATAAGCTGGTTCAATTCGAAAAATATAACGGCTGTAGAACTTAGCTGTTTAAGCGGTCAGGGAATAAAAAGCATAGATAAAGCCATTGAAAAGGTGCTTGCCGAAAAGTTTAAAAAGGATGAAGCAAGGGGAATACAGCGTCATGCCGTTCGTATGATGGTTGTCGGTATTCCGAATGTGGGAAAATCTTCCTTTATAAACAGACTCTCGGGTCGTGCCGCAACCAAAACCGGAAATCGTCCGGGGGTGACTCAAACCAAGCAATGGATAAGAATTGCGGGAAAATATGAGCTTTTGGATACGCCGGGGATTTTGTGGCCGAAGTTTGAAGATAAAAAAGCGGCACAGCGGATTGCTTTTACGGGCGGTATTAAAGATGAGATAATGGACATTGAGGAGCTGGCTTTTTATCTTGTTGATTATCTTAAAAATAATTATGCCGAAAATCTTGCCGAAAGATACAAGCTGGAGGCGGGCTTTGAAGATATTGAAAGTTATGATCTTTTGGAGCTTATTGGCAGAAAAAGAGGTTGTAAATCTTATTTGTAATAGTCCTAAATTGTTTAA
>CAZTEA010000285.1:0-1591 GCA_964612315.1 uncultured Oscillospiraceae bacterium
CTATTGTATTGGGTGAATACTACGAAGCGGCGGCAGTTATGCTTTTTTATCAAACCGGCGAGCTGTTTCAAAGCTACGCTGTGGGCAAAAGTCGAAAATCCATATCGGATTTAATGGATATTTGTCCGCAATTTGCCAATGTTGAGCGAGACGGAGAGTTTGTGCTTGTTGACCCTTTTGAAGTATGTGTCGGGGATATTGTTATGGTTAAACCCGGTGAAAAAATTCCTCTCGACGGCATTGTTATATCGGGTGAAACTGCTTTAAATATGGTTGCATTAACGGGAGAGTCTGTGCCAAAAGATGTAACTTTGGACGATGAGGTTCTGGGTGGAGCAATAAATTTATCGGGAGTTATAAAGGTTCGTGTTACAAAAGAATTTTCGGAGTCAACCGTTTCGAAAATATTGGAATTGGTCGAGAATTCAAGTATGAACAAGGCAAAATCCGAAAATTTTATAACTAAATTTTCGAAATATTACACACCAATTGTTGTGGTTCTTGCGGCTTTACTGGCGTTTATCCCTCCGATTTTTGTGGGAAATATAATGGAATGGATTCATAGAGCGCTGCTGTTTTTGGTAGTTTCTTGCCCGTGTGCGCTGGTGATTTCCATACCGCTGTCCTTTTTCGGCGGAATAGGCGGCGCATCAAGAAACGGTATCTTAATTAAAGGGTCAAACTATATGGAAAGCTTGGCGGAATGTAAAACCTTTGTTTTTGATAAAACGGGAACATTAACTAAAGGTAAATTTAGTGTTGTTGAAGTAAATCCAAACGGTATGACGAAGGCAGAGGTTATTGAAATTGCCGCTTTGGCGGAGTATGGTTCAAATCATCCAATTGCTCTGGCTATAGTAAAAGAGGCTAATTCGCAGAAGAAGCCGGACGAAGTTACGGAAATTGCCGGAAACGGGGTTTTGGCGGTTGCAAACGGCAGGCACATTTTGGTGGGAAACGAACGCCTTATGGCAAAATACAAAATTTCTGTCACAAAGCCGAAGAGTTTGGGTACGGTTTTGTATGTTGCTTGCGATAATAACTTTGCGGGAAGTATTGTAATTGCAGACCAAGTTAAAGAGGAAAGTCAATCCGCTTTAAAGGCTCTTTATAAAAACGGCGCAAAGAGAACGGTTATGCTTACCGGCGATAATAAAGAAAATGCCGAAACTGTTGCAAAGGAACTTAAAATCAGCAAATTTGAAGCGGAGCTTTTGCCGACGGATAAAGTTTCTTACATGGAAAAAATGATAAGCTCAAACTGCGGCAAGGTGGCGTTTACGGGCGACGGTATAAACGATGCTCCGGTTCTCGCTTTGTGCGATGTGGGAATTGCAATGGGCGGCATCGGCTCTGATGCGGCAATTGAGGCGGCGGATGTTGTTATAATGGACGACAATCTGATGAAGATTCCCATGGCGGTTAAACTTGCGAAAAAGACTATGCGAATTGTTAAACAAAATATTGTTTTTGCTCTCGGCGTAAAAATCGGAGTAATGGT
Source organism: uncultured Oscillospiraceae bacterium (assembly GCA_964612315.1). GTDB lineage: Bacteria > Bacillota > Clostridia > Monoglobales > Monoglobaceae > SIG454. Next base: position 1,502 of record CAZTEA010000285.1, read on the forward strand.
TTTGGGCGCTTTGGGTATTGCAACTATGTGGGCGGCGGTTTTTGCCGATGTGGGAGTAGCTTTTATTGCCATATTAAATTCTATGAGAAC
>CAZTEA010000286.1:0-1581 GCA_964612315.1 uncultured Oscillospiraceae bacterium
GATTTAATCCTCAATACAATAGGTGTTGGAATTGGGTACCTGCTTTTTCTGGCAGGTAATGCGATAAGGAGATTATATGGCACAAAAAGAATACGATAGAGAGAGAGAACGAAGAAGGAGAAAGAATAGAAAATACGGACAGGCAAAACTCAGGCATGCAAAGCGCGGAGTTATTTCCTGTGTGCTTTCCGGTATTGTACTTATCTTATTCGTGTCAATGCTTACGAAGGCCTATGTGAGCAGAGGCGAGGCAGCTCCTTTTATCGGTGCAGTGGGATTGAGTTCCATGGCGCTTGCCGGATGCGGACTGTACATGGGAATCAGAGGTTTTAAAGAACGGGAGAAAGATTATCTTACCTGCAGAATCGGAGCGGGATGCTGCGGGGCATTTATCTTGGGATTTATTTTTATTTTTTGCAGAGAAAGCCCTTTACAGACAGCAACCGCAAAAGCGTCCATTGAAAGGCCCACGGCAATAACAAACAGTTCCCAAAGACCCATTTTTATCTGCCTCCTTAATTTATGTTTACCTGTAAGAATACCATAAATTGCCACCATTGTCAAGAATTTTTTCACCTCTTGATTTAAGAATTAAAATATGGTAAAATGGCTTAAGTACATAAAAAGGATGGATTTTATGATAAAACTTCACAATATCGACCATTTTCGCCTTGAGGACACCTTTCTTTGCGGTCAATGCTTCCGCTGGCAAAAAGACGAGGCCGGTGTTTTCAGAGGCGTTGTTGAAAATCACGCTGTAAAAATGTATTATGCGGACGAGAATACAATTTATGTGGAAAGCTCAAACCCCGACCTTATCTACTGGAGCCGATATTTAAGCTTCTCTACCGACTACAACGAGGTGGAAAAGTCATTCGAGAGCGATCCCGTGTTAAAAAAGTGTATGGAGGTCGGCAAAGGCGTTCGCATTTTACATCAAGATTTGTGGGAAACCCTTATTTCCTTTATAATATCCGCCAACAACAATATTCCCAGAATACGAAAAATAATCGAAAAATTGTGTGAATTGTTCGGCGATGAAACAGAGTTTGACGGAAAAACATATTACGGATTTCCCTCTGCAAGCCGTCTTGCCGCTCTTTCGCTAACCGATTTGGCGGAAATCAAAGCGGGATTTCGGGACAAATATATTTTGGATGCGGCTCAAAAAGTTGCTTGCGGCGAAATCGACCTTGAAAAAATCAAGCTTATGAACGATGCGGATGCCGCAAAAGAGCTTATGAAAATCAAAGGTGTGGGGCAAAAAGTCGCCGACTGTATTTTGCTTTTCGCTCTCAACCGATACAAAACCTTCCCCAAAGATGTTTGGATAAAAAGAATTATGGAAGAGGAATACGGCATAGGCGAAAAGGAAATAGACACTTTTGCCGCCGAAAAATTCGGAAATTATGCGGGAATTGCCCAGCAATACCTATATTATTATCACGCAATCAAAAAAAGTTTATAAAATTTTGTTTTCCTCTTGAATATTAGAGGAAAATAGTGTAAAATATAAACTATGAGTATAATTAAATTAAAATACGGAGGAATTTCATTATGTTAGTTAACGCAAAAGAAGCC
>CAZTEA010000287.1:0-1568 GCA_964612315.1 uncultured Oscillospiraceae bacterium
GCTACAAGAACTCCGACTATCAGGTCAATCAATCCACTTATAAGCAACTCGGCCAGGTTGATATTGGATTTGTTTGACCTTATTTTTTTGACTTTCAATTTAATCACCCCTTGTTAATTTCTGTATTTATTACACCACGAAATTCGTGGTATGTCAAGGAGTTTTTCAAAATTTTTAAATTTTTTATTCAATTCCTATAAGGCTTTTCATACTCGGTTCGTTTTTCTTTATTTCTTCAACAGCTTTTTGCGCTTCCTCCGGGGTTTCATCCGGCTTTAAAAATCTTCGCATTTCCACAGAGCTTATTACACCCTCGGATTTCCCGTCTTTCATTTGATTAAAGGTCTGCTCGCTATCTTCAAGCAAACTGTAATTCCAATCGAAATTTATTGTATAATCGCTTATCGGCGAAAGATTATAGTAATTGCACAACACATTAACCGAGTATATTAAATCATCGAAATATCGCTTATATTCTTTTCTTATGTCGTCCGTGAGACAGAATGTGGAATTCATGGAGCGTTTTATTTCCGTTGCCGTTGCTCCTTGTGTAAGTAAATCTGTCAATATTCCTTTAGAACAGCCGATTGCCTTTTCCAAAAGCGAAAAATATGCTTGCAATTTGGAAAAATACACACTCTCCCTTATTTGTGGGTCAAATACCGTAATGTTGTTATCTCCGTCATTGTCCGCCACTTTAACAAACAATTTGCTGTCAAACTGATTTTTAATAATGTTTCCGTTTTTATCCCGCTTTTTGTAAATCATAGAATCGGGAATTATAAGCTTAACTTTCTTTAAATCAAATTCGTCTTCAATGTCTTTTAAGGTTTTTTCGATTTTTTCCAGTATTGAATCGCAACCGAAAGTTATCGGCACGCCCTCTATGCTATCCGGTCTTCTTTCGCCTGTCGGGCAAGAATAGAAAGCCACGGGAAGTCTATCCACACCGCTTACAGCTATTTCCGGGCAAATTTCCCACCACTTATACACACTTGAAAGAGGAACTTCTTTTCCGCTCTCGTTAGTTGCTTTGTTACGAACGACATATGCTCCGCCTTTTACCGAATAATCTGTCCAACGCATATATTTGTTATTGCCGATTTCCACCACATCGGAAAGAGCGGATATCGCTGTTATATCATCTCCCTGCGCACCCGTTATCCAAAAGCGGTCTTTTGTGATTGTATCCACATAAATCTTCTTTCCCAAGCCGTTATCGGAACAATACGGTATACTCGCTATCATTCCAACCCCCAAAGCAGCAGAGATTTTTCTTTTCGCTCGAATAAATTCCTTTTGCGCAATTTGATTTAACAGTTCGGTTCTCTTGGTTGTTTCTCCGTTCAAATCCACAGCAACCGAACTGTCTCCGAACGCCAATATTGAGAGCGCATTCGCCACTATTGCTGTTACATTCTCTTTCGAAATATCAAAGTATCTTTGTGCTTCCCGACGATTTTTCTCTATATTCCTTTCGGATTGTCCCACCGTTTTTGAAAACAATCTCGCAATAATATCTTTTAACATTCTACCCTCCTAAAAATTCATTCTTCTCAATACCGTAT
>CAZTEA010000288.1:0-1563 GCA_964612315.1 uncultured Oscillospiraceae bacterium
GCCGGAACGATAAAAAAAGCAAGCAGTTTTTCTGCTTGCTTTTTTGCTTTTTATTTGAAATTTTATTTTCTTTTTTGGAAGAGATTCATCGAATATATAAATATATAAATGATTAGCTTTTGTAACACATCTATTGTAAATCTACATTAGCTCAGTCGGTAGAGCATACGGCTGTTAACCGCATTTTTGAAAAATTCAAAATGAATAAAAAACAGTATTTCATCATAAAGTTTATCGACAATTTCTCTTAAGCGATTGTCTGCTGGATAGAACATTCCACCTTTTATTTATATTACATCTCGTTCAAGCCACTGAATAAGCTAAATTACATCCATATTGTCTACTATTTGAATTTATTTTTTTTCGATTTTTAATTTGCTGATTTTTCTATCTCAAAATCCACTTGATTTACCCCTATTCCCGTTTCAAGTCCGGTCAAACCGGTGGATGCATTATAGCCTTAGAGTATCTATCGGAACAGTAGAATATGAATATCTGACGGATAGCGATATCGACAGTATGATGAAAAGCTGTAATGCCGCTATGAGATAGCAAAAAGTGTAAAATTTTATGCCAATTACACTAAAAATGACAACAAAGTTTGTTATAAGAATTTTGTTGAAAAATCAAGTGAAGTCTTGATAATTATTCATAAATGTGATAAAATATATTTATCAAACTGCGGAGGTTTATGGGATGGTAACATATCAAAGACTATGGGCAACACTTGAAAAGAAAAATATTCGTAAACATGACTTGATGGAATTGGCAGATATATCATCAACAACACTAACAAAACTTAATAAGAATGAAATAGTGGCACTAACGGTTATTGTGAAACTGTGCAGGGCACTTGATTGCAGGGTTGAAGATGTTTTGGAAATAGAGGTTTGATGATTAGGAAGGTTAAAGCGAATAACAATGTAATCGAATATGACCTATAATACAAAAAAGTCAAGAACACAAATCTACGGATAAAGCCTGACGGAAACATTAAATTTTCCGCAAATAAGAGAGTTTCTCAAAATGTGATAGATGAATTTGTGATTTCAAAAGCATATTTTATTTTTCGGGTAATTACGAAAATGCAAAAAAATCGAAATTGCCAAGGATTCAATATCATACGGAAGCAGAATTGAAAAATTTGATAACTAAGCCTTGTGAAAAGGTATATCCGTATTATGAGACGAAAGGTATTAAATATCCGCAGATAAAGTTTCGTAAAATGGTATCGCAATGGGGAAACTGCTATCTACAAAGGGGGATGCTGACATTTAATACAAATTTGATATATGCACTGACTGTTTGTACATAATATGTGGTGTATCACGAATTCACACATTTTCTGGTGGCAAATCATTCAGCAAAATTTTACGAGTAGCTTGAAAAAGTATGCCCGAATTGGAAAATGTGCAGAGGAAGGTTAGCAGTGCAAGGTTAAAGGAGGTAAATATACGATGAAAAAGTGCAAAATAACGGTTATGAAAACAACAAAATATTATGATTTAATTGAAAAATATGAAAATCCGATTGAACACGCTTGCGATTTAACGGAAGGACAGG
>CAZTEA010000289.1:0-1538 GCA_964612315.1 uncultured Oscillospiraceae bacterium
TTGCCAGCGGCCCGAGAGACGGTCTCGGTGAAATTACCATTCCCGAAAATGAACCCGGTTCTTCAATTATGCCCGGTAAGGTTAATCCCACTCAATGTGAAGCTGTTACAATGGTTGCGGTTCAGGTTATGGGTAACGATGCAACTATAGGAATTGCGGCATCTCAGGGTAATTTCGAGTTGAATGTGTTTATGCCTGTTTGCATATACAATTTCTTGCAATCCGCAAGACTTTTGTCCGAAGCAATTCTTTCATTTAATAAGAATTGTGCTGTGGGCATAAAAGCAAACAAGGAAAAGATGCACTACAACTTGCATAATTCACTTATGCTTGTTACGGCACTTAACCCTTATATTGGCTATGAAAATGCGGCGAAGACCGCTAAAAAAGCATTTAAAGACAATATTTCACTTAAGGAAGCTTGTGTTGAACTCGGCTTCTTAACAGCTGACAAATTTGACGAGGTTTTCCATCCCGAACAGATGGTGTGATAGGAGAGATTGTTAATGAAAAAAATTTATTTTTCTGTTTTGTTTATCTCGTCGTTGCACTCTGAACTCCTGCGAAAACGAGGGAAGAAGTGTAGCAAAAACTGAGGTAACGGAAGAAAAAACTCAAGAAAAAGAGCGGGCGGAAATTGTAACATTACGGAGTAAGACTCAGCCCGAGATATAGTGAAACGCTGACTATAAGTAAAACGGTTGAAACAAATGTTACAAAAGTCTTTTTACTTGAGGATACCGTAAGCCATGTTGTTATAGAGATAACAGATGCAGAAGGGTATATTTGTTAAACATATACAATTTCTTTAAAATAGAGCCGAGACGGCAAGATACTATAATTTAGAAAGGATTGCGAAAAATGAAGGTTAGTTATTTTCCCGGTTGCACATTAAAAACAAAAGCGAAAGATTTGGATAAATACGCAAGAGAATGTGCGGAAATTTTGGGAATTACATTGGAAGAAATAGAAAACTGGCAATGCTGCGGCGGCGTTTTTACAACGGCACGTGATGAAATTGCAACAAAGCTTTCATCACTCAGAGCTTTAAACGAAGCAAAAACCAAAGAACAACCGTTGGTGTCCGTTTGCTCCGCTTGCCATAATGTAATAAAGCAAACAAACAATGCAATGAAAACCGATGAAGAATTTGCGATGAAAGCAAATAATTATATGAAGCTTGACGAGCCTTACGGCGGTGAAACAAAGGTGCTTCACTATTTGGAGCTTCTTCGTGATGAAATCGGTTTTGATAAGGTTAAGGAAAAGGTTTTAAAGCCCCTTTCGGGCAAGAAAATTGCGGCATACTACGGCTGTCTTTTGTTAAGACCGAATTCTGTTATGCAAATGGACGATCCGGAAAATCCCACCATTATGGAGGATTTGATAAACGCTTTGGGTGGCGAAGCTGTTGTTTACCCGTATCGCAATGAGTGCTGCGGCGGATACATTGCCGTTGAAGATAAGCAGGCGGCAAAAGCGAAGAGCCAAAAGATTATTGACAGCGCAAAAAATGCCGGTGCGGATATGATTATAAC
>CAZTEA010000290.1:0-1527 GCA_964612315.1 uncultured Oscillospiraceae bacterium
TTACCGACATCATGTAGAAGACCTGCTCTCTTCGCAAGGGCAACATCTGCGCCGAGCTCTGCCGCCATAAGACCTGCCAAATGCGAAACCTCAATTGAATGTTTCAAAACATTCTGACCGTAACTGGTTCTGTATCTCAGCTTACCGATAAGACGGATAAGCTCGGGATGGAGTCCGTGAACACCTGTATCAAATGTTGCCTGTTCACCCTCCTGCTTAATAATCTGTTCAACCTCTTTACGGGATTTTTCAACCGTTTCTTCGATTCTTCCCGGATGAATTCGACCGTCAGTCATAAGCTTTTCAAGAGAAAGTCTTGCAATCTCTCGTCTTACCGGGTCAAAGCCCGAAAGTATAACGGCTTCGGGAGTATCGTCGATAATCAAATCAATACCCGTTAAAGTCTCCAAAGTTCTGATATTTCTTCCCTCTCTGCCGATAATTCTTCCCTTCATTTCATCATTGGGAAGATTTACAACAGACACGGTTGTTTCCGCAACATGATCTGCCGCACAGCGCTGAATTGCACCTGTTATAATATTTCGAGCCTTCATATCGGCTTCTTCCTTCGCCTTGTCCTCAATGCTCTTCACAAGCATTGCCGCTTCATGACGGGAATCACTTTCAACCTGCTCCATAATAAGCTTTTTCGCATCCTCAGCACTAAGTTCGGCAATTTTTTCAAGCTGACTCATCTGAAGCTTCTTAACCTTTTCGATTTCTTCCTTGGTTTCCTCCACATCAGCCATCTTTTTCTGAATTTTTTCTTCTTTTTCTTCTATACTCTGTGTCTTTTTGTCTATTGTGTCTTCCTTTTGCTGAATTCTGCGTTCTTGGCGTTGAATTTCGTTTCTTCTCTCTTTTATTTCTTTGTCAAGCTCCGCACGACCCTTATGTATTTCCTCTTTTGCTTCCAATAATTTTTCTTTTTTAGCGTTTTCTGCATTTTTAACCGCATCTTTTTTTGCCGATTCTATAATTCTTCGAGCCTCATCCTCAGCGCTGCCGATTTTAAGCTCCGCAACTTTCTTTCGGTATGAATACCCGTATTTAAAAGCAAGAACGCCCACAACAACTGCAAGAACAATTCCCGCCGCAATTACAATTCCTATTTCTATGGTAAAGCACCTCCTGTAATAAATTTTTCTCATTCTGTATACATACAGTATATTTTAAAACTAACACTAAAAGAAATACACATATTTGTTAAAAGGTTACACAAATATTAAAAATCATACAATTTAATTTTAATAAAAACTCAAAGATATGTCAAGTATTATTTTGCACATTTTTAATTTTTTTAACCGATAACTTCATAAAGTGTTTGGGCATCATTTTTCCCAACCGTTTCTTTTATGTCCAAAACCTTTATTTTAAAGGCTTTTGTTCCGAAGGCAACTTCAATCACATCCCCAATTTTAACATCATATGACGCTTTCACAACTCTGTCATTAACACTCACTCTTCCGCCGTCGCAGGCTTCGTTGGCAACTGTTCTTCTTTTGATTATTCTTGTTACTTTAAGAT
>CAZTEA010000291.1:0-1524 GCA_964612315.1 uncultured Oscillospiraceae bacterium
GGATATAACAACAAAATTTTCAGATAAGGTAAAGCATCTTGAGGCTTCCGCCATTCGTGAAATTTTTAAGCTTTTGGCAAAGCCGGGCATAATTTCTTTTGCGGGCGGAGCTCCCGATCCAAATTTGTTTCCGGTTAAAGAGCTTTCGGAAATTGCAAGCGAAATTCTTTTAAACGACGGAAAAACGGCGCTTCAATACGGTATTACGGAGGGGTATCTGCCCTTGCGCAATTGGGTTAAGGAAAGACTTAAAAGTCAGAGCATCGGTGGAGATAACGACGAAACAATAATTGTCAGCGGCGGTCAGCAGGGAATAGACCTTGCGGCAAAATCCTTGCTTAACCCGGGAGATGGTGTGGTTTGCGAAGAACCGAGCTTTATCGGCGGACTTAACGCATATCGTTCCAACAACGCAAAGCTTTACGGTGTTAAAGTTGAGGATGACGGTATTGATACGGATAAGCTTGAGGAGCTTTTAAAGGAACACAAAAATATTAAAATATTATATACCATAGCAACTTTTCAAAATCCGTCAGGCATAACAATGTCTTTGGAAAAGAGAAAAAAGGTTTTGGAGCTTGCTTCAAAGTATGATTTTATTATTTTTGAAGATAATCCGTACGGCGATCTTCGATTCTCCGGCGAAGAAGTACCGACAATGAAATCTATGGATACCGAGGGCAGAGTGGTTTATTTGGGTTCGTTCTCAAAAATTTTGGCGCCCGGTCTCCGTTTAGGCTTTACCTGCGCAAATAAAGAGCTTATGGAAAGAATGATAATCTGCAAGCAGGTTGAAGATGTTCATACCAATGTTTTGTCGCAGATGGTGGCGTATAATTTTGTTACAAAGTATTCGATAGATGAGCATATTGCAAAGCTGAGAAAATGCTACGGTGAAAAGTGCAAGCTTATGATTAAGTGCATAGACGAATATTTCCCCAAAACCGTGAAGCATACAAATCCCGAGGGTGGATTGTTCTTGTTTTGCACAATGCCAAAGGGCTATGACGCAAAAGCTGTTATGGAAAAAGCACTTGAAAGCGGAGTGGCTTTTGTTCCGGGGTCAACCACTATGATTGATGACAAAGCGCCGTCAAACACATTCCGTCTTAATTATTCAACTGCAAGCGAAGAAGAAATTAAAACGGGAATTATGGCACTCGGCAAGGTGCTTCACAGCGTTATTGACTGATTAAGCGGTGAGGAAAGGATAGAAAAATGGAAAATACAGAACCAAAAAAGCGAATACTGAGTGCGATTCAGCCGACGGGCGTTTTAACCTTGGGCAATTATGTGGGCGCTCTCAGAAATTTTGTGGAGCTTCAGAAAGAAGATAAGTATGAATGCTTTTATATGATAGCGGATCTTCATTCGATAACCGTTAAACAAGTTCCGAAAGATTTAAGAAAAAACAGCTTGGACCTTATCGCATTGTTTTTGGCAAGCGGACTTGACGGGGAGAAGGACCCTATTTTCTTTCAGTCGCATGTGCCGGCTCATTCACAGCTTGGCTGGGTGCTGGAT